>WVXK01000053.1:0-9200 GCA_011773515.1 Deltaproteobacteria bacterium | reverse complement strand
AGCCTCTTGAGCATCCTCGAGAAGGTCTCGGGAACGGCGTTGATCTGTGCCGCGATCACTGCCTTGTCCACATCGAGCTCTATCACCGCGTCTTTTTCGATGTCGGCGCCCGTCCTCTCCAGGCGGGTTTTCAGGAACCGGAGAAACCGCGTCTCGACATCTTTCAGCGAGAGGTCTTCCACGAGGTCCACCATCCTCCTCAACCAGGCCGCCATGGAGGAGAGCATCCGGATCGCGATGTCGGGCTTTTCCGCCAGCATGTTCATGAACTCTTTCTTCGGGATAAAAACGAGCAGGGAGTCCTCGATGGTTTTGGCAAATGCCGGGTATGTCCCGCCGCTGAAAACGGACGCTTCCGCGAAGGTCTGCCCTGGCTCCACGATGTGAATGACCTGCTCCTTTCCTTCTGCGGAGACCTTGAATACGATGACTTTTCCCGAGACGAGAAGGTAGAAGCCCTCTGCGTTATCCCCCTCGTTGAACAGCACGGACTTTCGGGAAAACCTGCTTTGGCGGCAGAACCGGGCGATCTCCGCGAGGGCATCGTCGGGAAGGTTTTGGAAAAGGAAGTTTTTCTTGAGTGCCGCTGTAAGGTCCATGCTCTATTATCTAACACAAAAGCAGATACCCTACCACAGAAGATGCACGTTGCCGATCCGGACGTTTGCAAGGCCTGCATCGAGGGCGGCTCTCTGTGCGTCGCTGGCCGCCTGCCGTGTCGTCCTGGGGAGGTCTTTCATCATGTGCCGGGGATAGAAGCCGAGGAGAGAATAGGGGATCTGCGCGTCCAGGGAGGCGATAAAACGAGCAATTTTAGCCACTTCCCCGTGGTCCACGTATCCCGGTACCAGGAGGGTGGATGCTACGACGGGGGGAGGTTCGGGACGCTTTTCGATGAAGGCGCAAGCGGCCTCGAATGCTTTAAAGGACGCGGCGCTTTCCTGCCCCGTGAGCTTGCGGAAGAGGTTTTCCGAGTAAGCCTTCAGGTCGAACTTGATGCAGCCCCCCGAGTCGACGATCAGGTCCATCGCGCGGCGAAGCAGGGGGATGTTCATGCACCCGTTGGTCTCCAGGCAGATCCTCAGTATGGAGCCCTTTTTCCTGTCCCGCGACTTTTCCGATGCGCTTATCACGAAGGGCATCTGCGTCGAGGGGTCTCCTCCGAAAAAGCAGATGCAGGCCGTATCGTTGCCGACGAGGGAGGGGAGGTGGTCCGCGGTGTGGGCGGGCCTCCTTTGCTGGGATAGCGCTTTATACGAGGAGTTCTGACAGAAGAGGCAGTTGAAGGAGCAGGAGCCCATGAATACCGCCAGGTTTTTATAGCCGTACTCGGGGCCGTCGCGGTAGGCGAACTGTGGGTACCCCGCGCCCGTTCCCCCCGGGCAGACCCAGTCTGCCACGCAGTTCGTGGGCAGGGGGTCGAAGTACCAGTCGTAAATGCCCGTCAGGGGACTTCCTGCAGCGTGGAAGATTTTTCCCCCCCTGTTTTCCCGTATCCCGCAGAACCCCCTTTGCCCTTCGGCGATGGTGCATTCCGAGCCGCAGAGCCTGCAGGAGATGCCGTCAGCGTTGTCGGGAACGGGGAAGGGGAGCCCGAAGGGCCTGCGCGAACTTTCATGGTATCTCAGGTTCTGCTCCGACGGGGAAGCGTTCTTGACGGCACAGGCGGGACATTCACCGATGGCGTCTGATAGGTAATCGGGTTTTTCTCCGCACTTGGGACAGTAAATCATCTCGCCGTCCTAGATGGGTTACCTAAGATTATACCCCATTCTCACTCGTGCCCGCAGAACGCAGCTGTGCGTTTCCGATATTTTTGACCTAAAGTGCCCGGATATGTGTTATATTTTTCTGATAAAAAAAGAAGGGGTGGTATATGGGGCATTTTTCGATAAGCGTTATCGGGAAGGACAGGCCCGGGATAGTGGCGTCGGTGAGCGAAGTCCTCTACAAGCTCGGATGCAACCTGGAGGATTCATCCTGTTCGATACTCGGCGGCCAGTTCGCCATGATTGTCATTTTCTGGCACGATGAGTACACCACGACCGATGAATTCGTAAAAGCGTTCCAGCCGCTCATCAAAGCGGGGCTTACCATAACCGTCAACACGGTGAAGGAAGGTGACATATCCCATGAGAAGGGCTTTACCGGCAAACCGTTCATCCTTTCCGTGTACGGTGCCGATCGGCCGGGAATCGTCTACCGGGTATCCAGCGAGCTCGCTCAGAGAAAAGTCAATATCACGGACTTGAACACCCAGCTCGTGGGGACGAAGGAGCGGCCCATATACGTGATGCTTCTTGAGATAGACATACCCGATAGCGTGGACATGGAAGAGTTTCAGGGGGTCCTCGAGGAGGTGAAGAAGGATTTGAACGTCAACGTAACGCTCAAGCCGATAGAGACTATGGAACTGTGAAAACCATGGCGATTCGTGAAATCCTAGAGTACCCCGATCCCCGGCTGAAGGAGATTTCGGAGCCCGTCGACTGGGTTTCAGATGAGATCAGGTCCGTTGTGGAGGACCTGATCGAGACGATGCGTGCTTCCCCCGGTTGCGTCGGCATGGCTGCACCCCAGATCGGTGAGCTGAAAAGGATCATCGTCTTCGACGTGGCAAACCACCGGAAGGTCAACAGCCACCACGGACTCACCGTGCTGATAAATCCCAACATCCTTGCCAGCAGGGGCAAGCAGGTGTGCAGGGAAGGGTGCCTGAGCGTTCCCGACTTCACGGGGAACGTGGAGCGGCCCATCTGGATTCTCGTGGAGGGGCTCGACCGGTACGGCAACACCGATGTCATCGAGGCGGAAGGGTTCGAAGCCGTGGTCATCCAGCACGAGATGGATCACCTCGATGGTGTCCTCTTTTTGGACAGGATCACATCTGTCAAGGGGGAGCTGTTCAGGAGAAAAAGCTACAGGTAGCTTGCGAGGCACGAGGCTTTTCATTTTCACCCATCCCGGATGAGATTTCTGATTCCTTATATATACCGGATATATACCGGCAGTGATCGCTTGGACAGTTTTTAACGCCGGGCTTTCCATTATTAAGGGCGCGGGCACGGAAGCTGCGTTCACCGGGAAGCCCTTGACGGGGAAAGGAGGGGGAAAATGGAGAAGATCGGTCATTTCATCAACGGGGAGCTGGTACCGCCCGCCTCGGGGCGCTACTTCGATACGGTAAACCCTTTCACGGGCAAGGTGATCGCCGAGGTCGCGCGGGGTGACAGGGAGGATATCGAGAGCGCCGTCGTAGCTGCCCGGAGCTGTTTCGATTCCGGTGAATGGCAGAAGCTGAGCGGATTTCGCAGGGGGGAGCTGCTCTACGACCTGGCTGCCTCCGTGAAGAGAGAGTCCGAGCGGCTCGCCACGCTGGAGACGACCGATAACGGCAAGCCTCGGAAAGAGGCGCTGCTCGTCGACCTTCGCAGCGCTGCAGAGTATTTCCGGTTCTTTGCCGGTATCGCCGGAAAGATGCGGGGCAGCACCATCGAGGTGCCCGGACGCTTTTTCAACTACAACCAGGTCGAGCCCCTGGGGGTGTGCGGTGCCATCATTCCCTGGAACTTCCCCCTGCTGATGGCGGCGTGGAAGATAGCCCCGGCGATCGCCGCGGGCAACACCATCGTGTTGAAGCCGGCCGAGCAGACTCCCCTGACGGCGGTGGAACTCGCCAAGCTGGTGCATGAGGCCGGGTTTCCCCCCGGCGCCGTGAACGTCGTTTGCGGCTACGGGGAGGAGGCCGGTGCGGCGCTGGCCGCCCACGGGGACGTGGACAAGATCTCCTTCACCGGCTCGACGGAGACGGGAAGGCTCGTCGCCAAGGCGGCCACGGTCAACCACAAGAAAGTTACCCTCGAGCTCGGCGGCAAGTCCCCGAACATCGTTTTTGCCGACGCCGACCTCGATATGGCGGCCCGCCGGTCGGTGCCGGGCATATTCAGCAACGCCGGGCAGATGTGCGTTGCCGGGTCCCGGCTTCTCGTCCAGGATTCGGTCCACGACGAGTTCATGGAGAAGTTCGTTACCGCCGCCGGGAAACTCAAGGTCGGCGACCCCTTCGATGATGAGACGGCAATCGGCCCCCTGACCACGGAGGAACACCGGGAGCGGGTCGAGGGGTACGTCCGGGACGGGGTAGCCGGGGGCGCCACTATCCTGTTCGGCGGCAGGAGGCCAGACGACCCGGGGTGTGCGCAGGGGTTTTTCTTTCTCCCCACGATATTTTCCGGTGTGAAAAACGACATGAAGATTGCCTGCGAGGAGATCTTCGGCCCCGTGGTCGCCGTCATCCGCTTCACCGAAGAGGAGGAGGCCGTATCGATCGCCAACGACACGGTGTACGGCCTTGCCGCGGGGGTCTGGACGAGGGACGTGAAGCGAGCGCTTAGGGTGACGAATGCGCTCAAGGCGGGAACGGTGTGGGTGAACACCTACCTCCCCATGGCTCCCTCTGCGCCCTTCGGGGGATACAAGCAGAGCGGCTACGGGAAAGAGGGGGGCTTTGAGGTGATGCGGGACTACACCCAGCAGAAAAACGTGTGGGTCGACCTGGGCAGGTAGCGCTTCTTCGGCGTCGATGAGAAAATCGTTGATTTTTTTTCATGGATACCCATTTTTAGTACAGTTGACATATTTTGGGACCTTAATTATAGGTAAATTAATTTTAATTATATTAAATATAAAGGTCTTGATTAACGCTTGTTCCGGTGGTAGAGTTACCCTGTTGTTTTCGGGGAGGAGTGATTGAGAAGAGTTGTTCCCACAGCGCTGGTCGCGGCATTCCTGTTTCTTGCAACCCTCTCCCACGGGGTTGAAAGGATCGTCATCCTTCCCTTCGACTCTCTTTCAAAGGATGACATCAGCTTTATTCAGGGGGTGGTGCCGAAACTGCTCTCGAGCAGGCTTGCCGAGATGACGGGTCTGGATACGGTGACCGCAGAGGTCGCAAGTCCCGACGAGGCCCTGGTGACGTACGGGCCGTCCTATCTCGTTTCGGGCTCCGTGACCAAGCTCGGCTCTACCTATTCCCTCGACATCATCGTCCATGACCCGTCCGGTGAAAAGGTGGGAGGCTATTTCTCCTCCGCCCAGGATGAAAACGGCATTCTCGCGAGCCTGGAGGGCCTTGCGAAGGATGTGGCGAAGGCCCTTCCCGGTGCAGCACCTGCCCAGGAGGCAGAAGCAGAGCTACCAGAGCTACCGGGGGAAACAGAGGCGCCTGTGCAGGCGACAGGGAAAGATGGACCACCCGTGTTGCCGGCGGAAGAACCCCCGGCAGAGAAGGTGGCGGCGCTTAAGCCCGGTTCGGCCTCCGAAATAAAGGCGGTCTTCACGGAGATAAAAAAGATTGAGAATCTCGGGGTCCTGCCCGGTGAGATCTACCGGGTTGCTGCGGCCGATATCGACGGAGATGGATTGATTGAGATTGCATTTATGGGAAAGAGGAAAATATTCCTTTACCGGTTTAAAGATGGTCAAATTCATCCAATAAAAACAATCGAAAAAGGGAGAGGCAATCACTTCCTCAACGTCGATGTCTTCGATGTGGATGGTGACGGGTTGGAGGATTTTGTGGTGACCGATCTGATTACCGAGTTCTTGCGCTCCTTCGTTATCGGCAAAAAGGATGATCGGATAGGGATAAAGATCGAGGGCATCAGCTGGTATCTTGCGGTGTTCGATGATTATAAGGGGCAGAGGGTCCTTGTTGGGCAGAAGACAGGAGCGGAATCCCCTTACAGCGATATGGCCTACGTGCTTACATGGGACGGAAAGGATTTGGTAAAGGGGGAAAATTTCAATGTCCCCAGAAATGAGGAGCTCCAGATGGGGATCCTCAACATGAACGCCTTTATGGATGATGGAAAACAGCGTTTTGTGTTGATGGATCAGTACGAGAAGATCCGGGCCGTGGACGAAAATGGCAGGATATTCTGGAAGAGCGCCGATTACTACTCGGGGGCACTGGATTTTTTCGAGATACCCAGCGAGAATATCGGCGCAGATGGAAGGCTGAGAAGGTACTACGTAAACAGCCGGCTGGAAAAAGTGAACGGAAAGGTTAAAACCATGTTTTTAGTTAGGGAAGCTCCGAGGCCCCTTCTCGGTGACATGAGGTCCTACTCAAAGAGCAGGCTCGTCCTCGTCGAGTGGGACGGAAACGGTTTTTCAAAGAGTGTCGAAGGGATGGAAGAACCTAATTTGATAACGGATTTTTCGCTTTTATCATATCAAGAGAATAATATTTTCATCGTTGCCTCCGTGATAACTTCCAAACAGAAGGCATTTTCCGAGGGGCGATCGAAAGTGGTGATGCTTTCCCTTGAGTGAAGATGGTGGCTAAAAAAGCTTGACAATCATTTGGTTGGATGATACTTACTCAAAAATATTGTTATTCTATGGATGAAACCGCTTTGATTCAAGAGTTGGCGGTTGATAAAAATAAGAGGAGGGGGGGTGATAAAAAAATCAAGCAATGTTTATTAAGGTCTAATTCAATTTCGAAGGAGGAGATGTTATGAAAAGAATCTGGCTACTTTTTCTCGTGGGAGTGGTTTCGGTTGGATTGGCGGTACCCGCTTTTGCGGAGCACGAAGTCGGCGGTTTCTACAGAGCCAAGGGGTGGGTATCTAACTATCAGACTTTTGGAGCGGGGAACCCTTCTGGCCAAACGAGTAATGATCCGGACACCAGCTCGTACGTTGAACAGCGGGCCCGGTTCAAGTTCACGTTCAGCAACAACGAATATGCAAAAGCAATTCTGTACATCGAATCAGATCTCGTGTGGGGAGACGATCGCTTTCGCACCGGGAGGAATGGTGGAGGAGCTCTCGGTGGCGACTCGGTGAACATCGAGGTCAAGGATCTCTACACCTGGTTCAAGATCCCCGATACCGATTATGAGTTTCAGGTTGGTCTGCAGAACTTCAACGATGCCTATTACGGGAACTTCGTGGGCGTGAACGATATGGGCGGTGTTCTGGGCAAGGCGAAGTTCGAAAACGTGTCGCTCCGCTATGGCTGGTTCAAATGGCTTGAGGCAGAAACGTTGGGAAATGCCGGTGGAAATACATTCAATGCTGACGATCTTGACTTCTATCTCGTCGAAGCCAAGTTCAAGCCATCGGATAATTCAAACCTTGGCGTGAACGTATATTATATGAACGATGACAGGAACAGAGCCGGAAACGCAGATAATACCGGTCCGTCTCTCATTGGCGGCACGCCCTTTATTCCCGGAGGCTCCACCACGGACCTATACATCATCGGTGCGAACGGTGTCCTGAAGTTGGATGCGGTTACACTGAGCGGCTTCGCAGCGTATCAGACGGGCGAGGTTTCCTCAAATGTTGCCACTTTGTCCGACAGAGATATTTCTGCATTTGGAGTCAACCTCAGAGCCGATATGAAACTGGGGGATGGAGACTTCTTCGTTGAAGGGATTTACCTTTCCGGTGACGACGACAGCAATGATAACGACATCGAGGGCTGGCAGGTTGCCCCGGATCTCAATGCACCTTTCTACTACAGGTCCGACATGCAGATCCTCTTCTACAACGGCGACGATGAGACAACCGCAACCGCCTTTTTTGCAGATGGAAACACTCGAGGCAACCCCGACGGTGCGGGTGCCATCGCGATCATGGCTGGATATAAGTTTAAACCCGCTGAAAAGTGGCAGCTGAAGATCGGGGCGGGTTGGGCCCAGGATGCCGAAGGCAATAATAATGGAGCCGGTCTCTTCAGCGATGAGAAGAGCATTATTGAGGTCAATGGGACCCTGCGCTACGCGATTACCAAAGGACTCACCGCCGGTGTGGAGGGTGCGTGGGGCTTCGTGAGCGATCTCCCGTCCGTAGAAGACAATACGGTAGAAGCCGATGATCTCTACATGGCGTACTGGAGAGTGAATTACTCGTTCTGATGTTAAATGTTTAGGTTGTTGATTTGGAAAAAGGCGGCCAAATGGCCGCCTTTTTTTGTCCCCCCCTGCATTTTGCTGAAGCCCTGTGGTCCGTGTTTTTGTCTGGTGACCATAGTTCTTTAACCGTCCAGTCCACCCGGGGCTGTGTGGTTTGACGCAAATTTTCCGGCTAGAGTATAATGTTTTTAAAGTTATTGAAAAACCATTCAGAGGAGCCAGCGGAAGATGAAGCCATTGTCATGGGGAAGTGTTGTCCTCTCTTTAGCAATAATAGTCTATCTGGCGCCATCGAATGCCTTTCCGGGTTCTTTTACGGATGGACATATTGTTATTTCACAGGGGGATTCGGGAAAGGGCGGCCCCTACATAAACGTCACCATCGAAAATGTTGAGGCCGACAGGTACGATGTTACCCGAGGAGATACCGTCCTGTTCAAGGTGACTCTCCACAACAGGGGTGAGCTGGGGGAAAGCTCCGTCACCATGTACGCCATTGCCGGTAAAAAGGTGCTTTCGTCGAAGCTCGTGAGCCTCGACTCGTGGGATGTGCGGGACAGGATGGTCGTAGATTTCCCCTGGAATACAGCCGATAGCCCACCGGGGACCTACCGGGTCACCATAGATTTTCCCCTCTCTGGGGATGCGGATGAATTCGACAACCGCTACCGGCTTTCGAGGAATATAACAATCCGGTGATTCATCGAGGTGCATTTATTTAATTCGTTGATTTCACCCCGTTAATTTTCCTCTCTCACCACAAAAAAGCTGTTACAGAATCTCTCAGAACAGACATGTAAGACACCGTAGCGTTATCCCCTTTTTTTGCTCAGCTCCTTTTTTTGCTCTGACACCTTTGTAAAAGGATTGTTGGCTCGTGTTCTTTCCAATGAAGAAGATAACCCGCCCTATGCTCTATGGACATGATGAAATTAAAAGCGAGTATCGGTTATTCCGATAGAGAGCTCTTTACATTGATCGTAATAACAGCACTTTTTACTGGAGATGCTGGATACACGATGAAGAACTGTGAATTGACTGTGTAAATTACTCGCGTTGATGGAAGTGTTCGTGAGCACGTGTATAACACGGAGATATCACATGATCATTCCGCGATCTGGTTTTCCTTGATGATATCCTCCGGTTCGATGATTATTTCGAGGTCGAGTCCTTTTTTCTTCTTCTTTCCCGTTTCAAGGGCGGCTTTTTCAGGGTCTGCGTATTCAGCGGGCTCCTCTTTTTTACCTTCCTCGAAGTCCCTCGCTGCCTTTTC
>WVXK01000052.1 GCA_011773515.1 Deltaproteobacteria bacterium | reverse complement strand
GGGCCGTTCAGGAGGGCATCCCGGGCGTATGTTCCGTCTGGGCTGTCCCCCGGCCCCTTACCCCCTGCGATCGTGACCACCCATCCCTTCGGCACCATCACGACGGGAACGCTCGTATCCTCCCCGTCACGCAGCTGCAACCCGTATGCGAACCCCCGCGCAATCAAATCCCCCCCGCTGTCGTATTCGTCGACTTTTATGACCCTGTCGTTGCCCTCGGGCACGTCCCCGATGGTCCCCCTGGCGACAGAGCGGGAAAACTCGCGGGTGATCCCGGGAAAATCGGGGCCGGAAATCCTCACAACGATCCTGTCGTCTGGAGACAATATCGACGGGTCGACACCCCGGGGCAGCTCGAGCGTAATCGAAATGCTCCCGCTGCCGCCGCCCCCTCCGCCGCAGGAGAACAAAAGGATCACGATGCACGATAGGACGGCAACCCGATGGGGGGGGAAAATTCTCATACGAGGAAGAGTATAAAATTGAACCGGCCCGTGTCAATAACCACCCGCCCCGGATCCTGAAGCGCCTGTAAAAAATTACCTGTTTTGGCATGTCTGGCCGGCAATACGGCAAGCCGCATGATTGGGGGGAAAATAACGAGCCGGGGGCTCGTATAAAAAGAAAAGGCGGGCCTCTTTTGCCCGCCTTCAGCAGAAATCACCAGGGCCGTCAGCAATCGAAATAGAGCATGAACTCCGCCGGATGGGGCCTTGAGTTGATGTTTTTGACCTCGTGCTCCATCTTGTAGCTGATCCACATCTCGATCACGTCAGGGGTGAACACATCCCCTTTCAGGAGAAATTCGTGATCCTCTTCGAGCGCGCTCAGGGCTTCATCCAGTGATGCCGGTGTCTGGGGAACGCCCGCGAGCTCCTCGGGAGAGAGGGAGTAGATGTCTTTGTCCAGGGGGTCTCCCGGGTCGATGCGGTTCTGTATCCCATCGAGGCCGGCCATGAGCATGGCCGCAAAGGCAAGGTAGCCGTTACAGGATGGGTCAGGGGTGCGGTACTCTATTCTCTTCGCGGCGGGGGATGGTGAATACATGGGGATTCTCACCGCCGCCGACCTGTTCCTGCTCGAGTACGCCAGGTTGACGGGAGCCTCGAAGCCCGGGACGAGCCTCTTGTAGGAGTTTATCGTCGGGTTGGTGAACGCGCAGATTGCAGCGGCATGCTTGAGGATACCCCCCACATAGTAGAGTGCCTCCTTGGAGAGGCCGCCATACTCTTCACCCGCGAAAATGGGCTTGCCGCCCTTCCAGATAGACTGGTGGGTGTGCATGCCGGAGCCGTTGTCCTCGAAAATCGGCTTCGGCATGAAGGTAACCGTTTTCCCGTGCCGGCGGGCCACGTTCTTCACGATGTACTTGTACCACTGGAGGTTGTCGGCGCTCTCTACGAGGGGGGCGAACCGGAGGTCGATCTCGCCCTGGCCGGCGCAGGCAACCTCGTGATGCTGTGCTTCGATCTTCATGCCGATGTTTTCCATGACCCGCACCATCTCGTCCCTGACATCGTGGAGAGAATCGGTGGGAGGAACGGGGAAGTAGCCCTCCTTGTACCGGGGCTTGTAACCGAGGTTCGGGTTCTCTTCTCTTGCCGTGTTCCACTGTCCCTCGATCGAATCGATCTGGTAAAAAGCGTAATGCCTCTCGCAGGCGTACCGTATGTCATCGAGGATGAAAAACTCTGCTTCCGGGCCGAAATAGGCGGTATCACCGATCCCGGTTGACTCGAGATAGGCGTCGGCCTTTTTCGCAATGTTCCTCGGGTCCCGGGTGTATGCCTCTTTCGTTATGGGGTCGTAGACATTGCAGATCAGGGTCAGCGTCTTCCTCTTGATGAACGGGTCGATGACCGCCGTTTTGGACTCCGGGATGACGAGCATGTCACTCGCGTGAATGGGCTGCCATCCCCTTATGGAGGACCCGTCGAAACCGAAGCCCTCCTCGAAGGAATCTTCCTTGAGCTCGTAGACGGGAACGGCGAAGTGCTGCCAGAGGCCGAGAAAGTCCATGAACTTGAGGTCGACCATCTCCACGTTTTCCTTCTTGCAAAACTCGATAATCTCTTTCGGCGTCATGTAACCAACCTCCTGTCGAAGTTATCCGTAAATCCGGTTTATATGGCGTCCTCTCCTCTTTCTCCCGTCCTTATCCGGATGACATCGGCGATATCGGTGATGAAAATCTTTCCATCGCCTATCCTCCCCGTTCTCGACGCCGACTCTATCGTTTCGATGACCTTCTCCACCATCTCATCCTGGACGATGATCTCTACCTTGATTTTCGGGAGAAAATCGACGACGTACTCTGCGCCCCGGTAGAGTTCGGTGTGCCCCTTCTGCCTTCCGTATCCCTTCACCTCGACAACCGTCATTCCCTGTATCCCGATCTCGTTCAGAGCCTCTTTCACCTCATCGAGCTTGAAGGGTTTGATGATCGCTTCGATCTTTCTCATAAATCCTCCTTCCGTCGCGCATTTTTCTGTTGAACAAAAACCGTGCCCTCAGAGGCAGAAAAAAACATAGCCCCGGAAAAATGTGACAACACTTCGTTTCTTAAAGGATATTTTCGATTTAACTATTATCGTAACGTTTCCGGCTCTTTTTTTTAGATTGTTCCGCTAACGAGGATGCACAAAAAACAGACAGGCAAATGCTCAATTTTTAAGCAACTCTCTTAAATCGTTATGAAAAAGATTATATCGGATTTCCAAAAAAGTATAGGGAAAAAATTCGGCCGCCGCTTGCGAACCAAACGTCACCGGTCAGATACCAATCTTAAGGGCCGGGGAAAAAATCCGGTGAATGGCGGACCCGGCCGGCAAGGTCCTTCCCGGTACAAGGGAGAGACGAGAGGAAGGCCCCTGCGGCCACGGGGAAGTTTTCAAACGGGTTTGTTTCCGGTATGATTGTTTGCGCAAAACCTTCCCTTTTTTTTGGGGAGGGCGGGAAAAAAAATTGGCACGGACGATCTATCGGGCATGAAACTCGTCGTGGACGGTTATAACCTCCTTTTCCACCTCGGGCTTTCCCGGGGGGAAAACCTCGAGGAGGCAAGAGAGGAGCTCCTTGCCATGCTATCGGAGTACGGGAAGCTGAAGAAACTCTCGATCCTCGTTGTCTTCGACGGAAAGAGAGGCACCCCGGGAGGGGCCGTCGCAAAAAAGTGGGTGAAAGCAGTATTTACCTCGCCTCCTGAGTCCGCAGACGACAGGATAGCCAGGCTGGCGAAAAGTTTGCGGGAGGGCGCTTTCGTCGTGACGAGCGATGCGGGCCTCATAGCGAGAATAACCCCCTTTAACAGCACCTATGTGCGGGTAGATGAGTTTGCCGGGAAGGTGGAGCAGGCACACTACTTTTCCACAAAAGGGGTCCCGGAAGAGGAGGAAGTGGGGAAAGAGAAAAAACCCACGAAAGGGGCCTCCCGGAGATTGCCGAAAAAAAAGCGCATGCAGAAGAGAAACCTGGAAAAACTCTGAAGCGATACCGCTTCGCCGCTGAGGCAGAGGAAATTGCGTTGAACCGCCCCCCGGTGCTTTTGCTTTGAAATCCCCTTTTCGCGCCCGCCTGCCGGATTCCACTCGCGCGGAAATTTTGCCTATCTCTTCTTTCCGAGAAACTTGTTCTCCCTGCCTTCGACCAGCCTCCTGATATTCTCCCTGTGGGTAAAAAAGATCATCACGGCCATGAAGAGGGCGATGGCAATGTACAGCGGCGTCGGCCCGAGAAACGCCATGAGGACGGGAAAAGAGAGGGCGCAGAGAAGGGAGCCCACGGAGACATACCCCGTGAAAAAGAGGGCAAAGAGAAAAATCGTGAACAGGAGCAGGGCCGCGATGGGGGATAAAAAGATGATGATCCCGCCGGCTATCGCAACGCCTTTGCCCCCCTTGAACCTGAGGTATACGGGAAAGACATGGCCGAGAAATGCCGCGACAGCGCAGAGGGAAACGATGGCGTAATAGTTTTCAGGAAACGCCCGCCGGGCAAGGTAGAGGGGGACAAAACCTTTTGCCGCATCGAGGATGAGGGTGAGGGCCCCGCCGATTTTTCCGGCTGCCCGGGCAACGTTGGTCGCGCCTATGTTTCCCGAACCCACCTCCCGGGGATCTACCCCGCCCCCGAAAATATAGGCCACGATCAGCCCGAAGGGTATTGCCCCGAGGAGATAGGACCCGAGCACGTAGGCGCCCCAATGTACCAGCTTTTCGATTGCCATGAATGTCTTCTCAGATCTTGCTGAGAACCGCCTTTACCTTTGCATCCATCCGGTAGGATTCGCCCTTCCGGTAATCCAATTTGATATTGAGGGAGATCCGCGGGCAGTCTTTTTCGAGTTCCTCGAAGCATCTCTTGATCACCCCGAAAACCTGATCCCAGGATCCCTCGAGGATGGTGCCCATCGCGTGCAGCTGATTCTTCACCCCGCTTTCCTCGATAATTTTCGTGCACCGCGCAATGTACGGGCTGAGGCTTTCACCGGTGCCCACGGGAAAAATGCTGAACTCTGCCATAATCATACCTTCAACCTCCCTTCACGACTCTGCCGTATTTGCTCTCCAGGAAATTACCGATTCTTTTGAATGCCTCCCTGATGTTCTCGACGCTGTTTGCGTAAGAGAAACGGAGAAAGCCCTCGCCGTTGGAGCCGAAATCGACCCCCGGCGTCGC
>WVXK01000051.1 GCA_011773515.1 Deltaproteobacteria bacterium | reverse complement strand
CAGGTAATCCCAGGACTCGGCGAGCAGCTCCTCCACCCTCAGGTCGTAGGGGGCGGTGAGCGTGAAGTTGTCGCCCCGGATGCTGTAATCGCACACCGGGTCGCCCTCTTTCACCTCGTCGCCTTTCCTGACCAGCCATTTTTCAAGCCGCATCTCATCATCCAGATCGCTGTAGAGGGCAAAAATGACGTTCTTCGCTCTCTCAAGCTCGGCTTCCGTGGGGACCTTCGATTTTACCGTGGCTTTAACCGTCGTTATCCCCGGCTCTTTCCCCGAGGTATACACGTCTGCCGCCTCGCCGTAACGATCCGTTATGAGTACATCGTTTTCGAGCTTACCCGAGCCGGAAACGATACCGAAGAGCACTTCCGTGTCTTCGTTGGGGTTTTCGTTGATATCGGTAACCTTTACCTCGATGTCGGCCCGCGAAAACCCGTCCGCCGGGATGTTGTCCGGGCGCGCGGCAAGGTATATCTTTGCCGGCGCATCGGACAGGAGGGTGATGCTCACGTATCCGGTAATCCCCCGTGCTGTATTTTCGGCCGTGATCTGCACGATTCCGACCTTCTTGCCCGCCCGGTACTCGGCCGTGGCCTTTCCATTCCTGTCGGTTACCGCCCTGATCGTCCTGATCGTACCGTTGTCCTGGTCAAGGGTGAAGGTTATTTCATCCCCCTCAACGGGGTTCCCGCTCGGGTCGTACACGTGCGCCCTGATGACCGAACGGCTCCTTCCGTCGGCGGTCAGCTCGGTCCTCGACGCCTCCACGTCCATGTAGTAGAGAAGACCCCGTCTGGCTGCCGCCCGTGATACGGGGCGGGTCAGCGCTATGTCGATCAGGGCGTCTATGTAGGAGGTAATGTAGTCAACCCCAACGGAGCCCGTGGTCAGGTCCTTGGCCGTTACGATGACGGTCTTGGCGGAAAACCCGCTGCGGTAGTCGAACTCCACCTCCCCCCAGGAGTCGGTTGCCGATCTCCACGTGGCTTCCACCTCGGCTCCCACGTTCTCGCCGAAATCGCCCGCTCCCACGAGGCCGGTGTACTCCTCCGTCGTGGCCAGGTCCACCCGCACGTGATGGCCCTCCACCTCGGTGCCGTTTATGTCGGCCACCTTTACCTTGATCCTGGTCCGGGAGGTGGTATCCGCGGGCAGCTCGTTTTTGTCGACCTCCAGGGTGAGGATTGTTCCGGTGTCGATGGTCCACCGGCTGTCCGATGTTACCGGGTCGGCCGCAACCCCCGCGGCGTTCGCGAAGCGCCCCACGATCTGCCCGTCCTCGTAGTCGTCGCCAGGCTTGATCGTGTAGGAGCCCTCGTAGATCCCCGTGCCTTCCCCGGTCGTATCGCTTACCACTTCCGCCATGGGAACGCCCGTGACGCTGCCCATATCGAAGGTAGCCAACCCGCCCGTCTCCGCTTCGAGCTGCACGTTGACAACATCACCGGTGGTCAGCCTGCCCGATAT
>WVXK01000050.1:3234-3470 GCA_011773515.1 Deltaproteobacteria bacterium | reverse complement strand
GACACGGCGAGGGCATAGTTTCCGCCCTCCCCGTTCACCTCGATGGTGACGGCGGGGGTGACCTTCCACCCCGCCGAGCCGAACCCGCCCCCGAAGGTATCGTCCGTGTCCTCGCCGAAGCGGGTAAACGACTGGAAGCCGAAGAAGGGCTCCAGGTAGAGGTAGTACTTCTCCGTCTCCGTGTAGAGGGAGAGGTAGGCCTGGGTGGCGACGAAATCCTCGGGGTCGAAGTAGCC
>WVXK01000050.1:1599-3189 GCA_011773515.1 Deltaproteobacteria bacterium | reverse complement strand
CGGAAGAGCAGGTATTTCACCAGGAACTGAGCGCTCTTGGAGCTGTTTTCGTCCGAGTAGTCCCGGTAGTTGAAGCTCAGGGAGAGGCCGAGGCGCTGCGTCACGTTCTGGGACAGGTAGACCCCGGCGTCGGAGTAGTAGAGCCGGTTTTCGATCAGCTCCGCCGTGTCGCTGAATATGTCCTGTGCCAGGCTCGCCCCGAATTTCCCCTTCCAAAAGCGCACGTCCCCCTTCACGTGCCCCGTTATGATCTCCCTCTTCTTGCCGTTGACGAACTGGGAGAGCCCCAGGCCCCCACCGGCGCTGAAGTGGTCGCTGGCCTTCCCGTAGGACCTGGCCCACACCTCGTTAGCCCTGTTCTTTCTGATCGGATCCTCGGCGGTGGTGTGCCGGAAGTGGACCGACGACTTCCACCGGCCCGCCCAGTAGTTCTGGGAGAGCCCGAACCGATGGACCTCGTTGTCGTCGGTGTCGTTGTAGTAGCTGTACTGCGCGGCCAGGTTCGGCCGCGACTCCCTGCTCAGCGTGATGTTCAGCTTCTTCAGGGCCCGCTCCTGGTAGCCGTACCTCGGCTCGAGGAGCTGTGCGCTCTTTCTGGCCTCCTCTATGTAGCCGTCCTCCAGGAAGGCGTAGGTGAGCCCCAGCCGGGAATCGAACTGNNGCGTCCGCCTCCTCGATGGCCTCGTCGTTTCTTCCCGCCCAGGAAAGGACCCGGGCGAGGGTGATCCGTGCCTCCCGGTTCTCCGCGTCCTCCGAAAGAACGAGCTCGAGCTCGTGTATCGCCTCCTGGAGCCGGTCGGCCCAGGATATGTAGACGGCGATCTTCACCCTCTCCGCCGGGGTGAAGAGTTCCCGGCCGCGCGTGAGCGCTTCCAGGTAGGCGTCGGCGGCAGATGTGTAGTCTTCCCCGGAAGCGAAGCGATCGCCCAGCTTTTTATATAGCCGGGCCTGCTCCGCCCTGTCATCGCTTTTCGCGATGGCCTCGGATATCGATTCCACGTCGCCCGCAAAGGAAAGGGTCGCCGCGAACAGCGCCGCTACGACACCCGCCAGGATCCTTCTCGCCATGCCGCTCACCTTCCCGTCCCTCTTTTGTTCCCTTTTCTGAACTACCATAGATGAAGTTCATTCCGATTGAAACAACAATTTGCCCGCACGGGCTTTTTTTCACCCCCCGGTCTCGTGCCTACCGCCCCTTCGGCTCGTCGGGAAGCTCCCCGAGCGCCTCTTTGAGGATGAAAAAGGAGCGCTTGGGGAAGGAGTGGTAAGCGGGTGCCTCCCACCTTTTCCAGGCGTAGATCGGTAGGTCCGTCACGGTCCCTCCCGGCCCGGGGCGGGGAAGCACGTCCAGAGATTTTCCCCTCCGGGCGCGGATCTCACTGCCACCTGCCGGCTCAAAGGCCGCGACGGCAAAGCGCAGGCCCCCCGTTTCCCTGAAGCCGCGGGGAGAATCCTTCCCCTCGAACAGAACGGACCGTGAGGAGGGGTCTGTTACGTTGACGATTCCCCAGGGCACCCGGAACTCCGCCGTCCCCGTTTCCCCGTCGAAATACCACTCCCCCCGGTCGTCGAAGCCCGGGTCGCTGCGGT
>WVXK01000050.1:0-1529 GCA_011773515.1 Deltaproteobacteria bacterium | reverse complement strand
GGCCGGATCGGGTTTTTGTAGCGGTTCGTGAGCCGGTCGAAGGAGCTATCCAGGACGATACGCGCCCGCTCCCCGTCGAAGAGCAGGGCCGCCTCGAATCCGACGCTGCTTTCAAGGTCCAGGCCCCCGGCGAAGTTGATCGATCCAAGCGCGGCATCGATCACGTCGATCATGACGGCGAAGCCCGCCTTCGTCCCCGGCGCCACCCGGAGGAGGAGGAAGAGGTCCGTCTCGTCCGAGGTAACCGTTAGGGACCTGATGACGCCGCCCGCCCCGTTTTCTGCCGACAGGAGGGGGTCCTTCCCGTCCCACTCGCCGTCCCTGCCGTCTATGACGACGGAGGGGCCCCCTTTCCCCGCCCGGTAGGCGATGAGGCCGTAGTTCTGCTCGGCGTCCTGCCGGTCGTGCCAGAGGCGGTTGCGCTCCATGGGGAGGTGGTATTCGATGACGAGCCAGTTGTGCTTGAACCACTCGTCGATCCAGGCAAAGAGCGCGCCTCCCGTAGCGCCCGATTCATAGATGGAGCGGAAGAGGCGGGCGTTGATCTCCCCCTGCTCCCTTTCGCCGTGGCCGCCGTGGGTCCAGCCCTGGGGCTGGGAGTGGGCGATTTCCCGCGAGGTGGGCACGCCGAACTCGGCGATGAAGAGGGGGTGCTTTTCGTGGTGGCGGGCAAGGTCCCGGAGGTACCCCAGGTACGGGTTCCGGCCCCCGGGGCCTTCTGCAGCATTGTATCCCGGGTCGTAGATCACAAAGTCCGGGTAGTAGGGGTAGGCGTGGTAGGATGCGAAGAGGCCGCCCCGGTTTTCCTCCGTGGCGGCGAACTTTTCCAGGTCGATTCCCGCCGCGTCGTTGTCGTACTCCCTGACGCCGCCCGGCTCGGGTGGGAGGCCGAGGCGCACCCGCCACCGCTCCTCTTCGGCTTTCGTCGACTCCGTGGGATGGTGGAGCGGGTCAAGGGTCGGCCAGTTCGTCCAGGCGATGGGGCGCTGGGCGTTCCAGAGGTCCGTCTCGTAGGCGACGGCGTACTCCGCCTGCTCGGCGAGCCAGCGCTCCATGGCGTCTACGCCCTTCCCGGTTAAAAAGCGCCCCCTGAAGTTCGACGTGCCCGGGTTCCGCTCGCGGTAGTTCGTCACCGTGAAGGGCTCCCACTCCCGGCCCAGGATCGTCGCGATCCACCAGGGTGACACGTCGGCGGTGTAGGAGCCGGAGGCGTGTCCGGGACGCTTCGGCAGGTCCAGGGCCCCGTGGAGAAGGTCCACGACGCGCCGTATCTCGGCCCGGAAGGAGCCGGTGAAGCTCTGGTCCGAGAAGTCGTCCCCCTCGGGGGGCTCGACCCAGACGCCGTGGATCAGGTAGAGCGGGTCGGGGCGGGAGCGGTTGAAGGAGGCGAGGGTGGTGTAGAATACGGGCGGAAAGATCGTGTAGAGGCGCACCGCCGTGAACCCGCACTCCCGCATCTTCCTGAACCAGGAGAGGTAGAGGGCGCCGTCGGTGGGAAACTGGCTGGGAAACTTCCCGGGCAGGGCCGC
>WVXK01000049.1:746-2450 GCA_011773515.1 Deltaproteobacteria bacterium | reverse complement strand
GACCCTGACAATCCCGACTCTGATCCGATAATGGATTCAGGTTTTTATTCTCCTTGCAAGCTTCATCATTTTTCAACAATACTATTTAATAAGAGTTCCTGGTCATGGTGATTCCATCATCGTTCATCTGAACTCAAGATCAATGGAATCGTCACTATGGGAGCATTTTTCGAAACGCTGAACTATTCATCTTCCAATGAGGACAGTTCATCGGAGGTGAAATCTCTCCGGATAGACCAATCTGATACGGTACTCTGCATCACAGGAAGCGGGAGTAGGGCGCTCGACCTCCTCACAGAAAGGCCGAAGAGGATCGTCTCCATAGACTTCAACGCGAGCCAGAATTTCCTGCTGGAACTCAAGATCCAGGCCATCTTAAACCTCGAATACGATGAGTTTCTCGATTTTCTTGGAGTTCGTCCCTCACGAAAAAGAGGCGATGTGTACAGATCCCTGCGCCCTCATCTCTCTTCCGGATCGGCAGGGTTCTGGGACAGGCATATGAATGCCATACAGAGCGGGGTGATCTATGGTGGACGCTGGGAACGGTACTTTGCCCGGCTCGCAAAACTGTTTTCACATGTACGGCCCAATCTCCGCGACCGCCTGTTCGGTTGCGCAAGCGTCGATGAGCAGAGAAAACTCTGGCACATGGAGTGGGACGACTTCATCTGGCGGTTCTTCCTAAGGTGTATCTCAACCCGTCTCACCTGGCGATACGGGCTGGGCGATCCGGGCTTCTACCGCCACCTACCGGATACGTTTTCCATCTACCGCTACCTGAATAACAGGTTTCGTGTGGCTTCCGAAAATTTCCTCCTTCGGGAGAGCCCTTTTGCGACCCTTCTATTTTACGGAAGGTATAATCCTGAGGGGTTTCTCCCCCCCTATCTGCAAAAGCAGAATTTTCAGGTCATGAGGGATAATGTCGGCAGCATAGAGATCGTTACTGACTCTCTCCTCGATTTTCTCGAAAAAGCAGGGATAAGTTCGTTCTCGAAATATTCCCTCTCCGATTTTGCCTCCTACACGTCAGATGAGGAGCATAAAAAAACATGGGAGGAGGTGGTGAGGACGGCATCGAAGGGGGCCCGTGTCTGTGAACGGCAGTCTCTCGTTAAACGGGAATTGCCGGGGGAAGCTGCTCCCTTCGTGAGAAGGGAAAAAGAATTGGAGGCGGAGCTTGAAATGACGGACACGTCTATGTTTTACACCTTCGTGGTGGGGGAGATCGAAGGATATGGCTGATATCAGAATCGTCCCATACACCGAAGAGGACAACGAGGCAGCACTCGGTCTCGAAGAGCTGTGCGTTCAGGGTGAATCGGTAGCTCTTCGCTATGTTCGGCCTTCCTTCCACGCTCGGTCGGAGGTTTATCACAAATACAGGATCCTGTGCGCGAAAGTTGGCGAAAAGTTGGTCGGCATCGGCGCCTGGTCGGAAAAACAGGTGAGGTTGCACGGGCAGGTGATCAAGGCTGTGTACTTTTATGACCTACGGGTTCACCCCGCGTATCGGAAGCAGGGAGTATCGGTGCTGCTCATTCAAGCTGCGTACGATGAAATCGGCGATAGTGCGGAATGTGTCTACACGCTCATTGCGGGAGAAAACGAGAGGTCTTTGGATATCATTCGCCGGATCCATGGCTTTTACAGCGAAATACCCCTGACCTATGCATGCATTCCGGTGTACAGGAAGTTGAA
>WVXK01000049.1:0-666 GCA_011773515.1 Deltaproteobacteria bacterium | reverse complement strand
GGTGGCGGGGGGGTATCGATCTGGACGAATGAAAACCTGCTTGCGGAGCAAATTGTCGATATCCCTGGAAAGTATCGAGTCATGGGAGCTTTGGGCCGGGCCCTGGGCCCGGTAATCAAGCTACCTGCATTTCCGAGACGGGGCGAGATCGTTAAGAGCTGGTTTCTCTTCGATCTTAGCGCGAAAGATGCAGCGGATCTTAGAAATATCCTGCGGGCAGCCAATAACCTGGCATACGAGGAGGAAAAAAAGTTCATCTACGTTCTGCTCCAGACAGGGGAGAATACGCTGCGTTCGATCAGGTCTTCAGGGCTCAGGGTGTATACCATACCGTACTATTTCCTCGCGAAAGGACGAGTCGTACCAGCCGAAGGGGAAAGAATATATATCGACATAAGGGATCTTTGATCCTATCAGGGGTGTTATCTGTTTTTAAGAAGATTTGACGCGTCAAAAGACCATTAATCCGTAGGAGATTGAAAAGAAATGATTTAATCTGCTGGTATCCGCACTATTTTCGGCCAGCGGGGCATTTTACATGGAACTAAACAACAGGGTAGTCGTCTTGACGGGAGCGTCCAGGGGGATCGGACGGGCGCTCGCTCACGAGTTTGCAAGAGCCGGATGCACATTGCTGCTCACCGCCCTTGAAGAAGATGAGCTCTC
>WVXK01000048.1:86025-110300 GCA_011773515.1 Deltaproteobacteria bacterium | reverse complement strand
TTTGCCATCCGTGAGGGCGGAAGGACCGTCGGCGCAGGTGTGGTGTCGGAAATAATCAAGTAAACAGGGGATTTAGATATGGATGCGCAGAGAATCAGGATTAAGTTGAAAGCGTTCGATCACCGGTTGATTGACAAGTCGGCTCTCGATATCGTGAACAAGGCCAAGGAGACAGGTGCTAAATCGTATGGACCGATCCCGTTGCCGACCAAGATAGAGCGATTCACGGTGAACCGGTCGCCACACATCGATAAAAAATCCCGGGAGCAGTTTGAGATTCGGACGCACAAGAGGCTGATCGATATCCTCGAGCCGAATCCATCTACTCTCGACGCACTTATGAAGCTCGATCTTCCTGCAGGCGTAGAAGTTGAGATAAAACTTTAAATATAAAAACTAAAGGTGTTGAAATGAATAAGGGAATAGTTGGTAGAAAAGTTGGAATGACCCAAATTTTTAACGACGACGGTCATGCTGTTCCCGTGACGGTGATAGAAGCCGGCCCCTGTGTTGTCGTACAAAAAAAGACGGTGGAGAAGGACGGTTACAATGCTATCCAGGTCGGGTTCGGGCCAAAAAAAGCGCACAGGGTAAACAGGCCTTTGATGGGTCATATGCGGAAGTCGGGGAAGGGCGCATTTTACTTTTTACGAGAGCTGAAGGTAGAAGACGCGGATGTTTTTGAGCTGGGTCAGGAGATAAAGGCGGATATCTTTCAAGAGGGGGAATTTGTCGATGTAACGGGTATTAGCAAGGGCAGGGGTTTCCAGGGAGTGGTAAAGAGGCACGGTTTTGCCGGAGGGCCCGGGTCCCATGGCTCCATGTTTCACCGCGCTCCCGGAGCGATTGGACAGTGCGCATATCCGTCCCGGGTTTGGAAAAATAAAAAAATGCCCGGTCAATACGGAAACGACAGGGTGACGGTCCTGAATCTCAAAGTGGAAAAAATATTTCCTGATAAAAATCTGATACTCATCAAGGGAGCTGTTCCCGGTTCCCGGAACGGTATGGTCATCGTGAGAACGGCTTTAAAGAAAAAGGAGAAATTAAGCGCCCGGGGAGAAAAATCATAATGCCGAAGGTAGAGATTTTCAATGCTGACAACAAGGTCGTGGGGGAGAAGGAACTAAACGATTCCATCTTTGGCGTTGACCCCAAGCCGCACCTTCTTCACACCGTGGTCGTGGCTCAGATGGCGGAGCGAAGAAGCGGAAGTGCGAAAACGAAGTCTCGACACGAGGCATCAGGCGGGGGAAGAAAGCCCTGGAGGCAGAAGGGAAGCGGCAGGGCGAGAGCAGGAACCATACGCTCCCCGTTGTGGAGAGGTGGCGGTATCGCTTTCGGGCCCAAGCCCCGTGATTTCAGCCAGAAAGTCAACAAAAAAGTGAGGAAATCTGCTCTCAGGACGGCGCTCAGCCTGAAGCTCAAAGAAGGAAACCTGGTTTTGCTCGATGAAATTCTGGTCGACGAGCCGAAGACGAAGGAATTTCTCAGGTTTGCCCAGGCGCACGAATTAAAGAGCGCACTCATCGTGGACGTGGAACCATCGGAAAACCTCAGGTTTGGCGCGAGAAACCTGAGAGAATTCAAAGTGCTTCCACAGAAGGCTCTCAATGTCCTTGATATCCTTCGCTTCGAAAAGCTCGTCATAACGGGAGATGCCGTCGAGAAGATAGAAGAGGGGCTGGGAAAATGAAAAAATACCACATCATAAAGAGGCCGGTCATAACAGAAAAGTCTTCATACATAAAAGATGTAGGGAATTACGTTGCCTTCGAAGTCGACAAGAGGGCAAACAAGTTGCAGATCAAGAGAGCCGTCGAAGATCTTTTCAAGGTAAATGTTCTTGATGTGAAGACCATCGTCGTGCCCGGAAAGGAAAAGAGGCTTGGCCGCTCTGTGGGCCGCGTGTCTTCATGGAAAAAAGCCCTCGTGAAGCTGAAAGAGGGAGAAAAAATAGAGTTCTTTGAAGGGGTATAAATTTGAGGGTGGAGAATTGTAATGGGAATTAAACATTTTAATCCGACATCACCCGGGGTCAGGACGAAAACGGTCCTGACGTCGGACGATGTAACAAAGAAAAAACCGGAAAAGTCTCTCACCCGCCAGCTGAAAAAGTCGGGAGGAAGGAACAACCAGGGACGGACGACCGTCTGGTGCAGGGGAGGGGGGCACAAGAGAAAGTTGAGGGTTATAGACTTCCGGAGGGAAAAGATCGATATTCCGGCACGGGTTGCAGCCATCGAGTACGACCCGAACCGATCTGCGAGGATTGCACTCCTCCATTACATCGATGGTGAAAAGAGGTACATAATCGCACCATTGGGCCTATCCGTGGGCGATACCGTTATTTCCTCTGAAAGCGCCGACATAAAGCCTGCCAATTGCCTTCCGTTGAAGAATATTCCCGTGGGAACACTCGTGCACAACGTGGAGTTGAAGATCGGTAAAGGGGGGCAGATAGCAAGGGGTGCGGGCGCTGTGTGCCAGATTCTTGCAAAGGAAGGAAAGAATGCCCACGTGAAGCTTCCCTCGGGGGAGGTGCGGCTTATCAATTTACATTGCAGGGCCACCGTCGGACAGGTAGGCAACCTCGATTATGAAAACGTTTCCATCGGAAAGGCGGGCAGGAACCGGTGGCTCGGGAAGAGGCCAAATGTCCGCGGAACGGCAATGAACCCCGTTGACCACCCCCACGGCGGGGGAGAAGGCAAGGCGAAAGGTGGCAGGCATCCGGTGTCCCCCTGGGGAATGCCGACAAAAGGGTACAAGACGAGGCGAAAGAAGCCGTCTGACAACTTTATCGTGAAAAGAAGAAAGTAAGGGAGGAGTTCCATGCCACGGTCAGTCAAAAAGGGACCATTTGTTGATGAACACCTGATGAGAAAAGTCGACAGGGCCGTCGAAGCGAACGACAAGCGGGTCATAAAGACCTGGTCGAGGAGGTCCACCATTATCCCGGAGATGGTTGGCTTGACTTTTGCCGTGCACAACGGGAAGAAGTTTTTCCCCGTTTACATAACGGAGAATATGGTGGGTCATAAACTGGGAGAGTTTTCCCCAACCAGGACTTTTTACAGTCATGCGGGGGACCGAAAAGCGAGAAGAGGTAAGTAATTTACCGGAGAAGTGTCATGGAATCAAGGGCGTCGTTGCGCTATGTGAAGATTTCACCGAGGAAGGTGATGCAGATTGTCGACCTGATCAGGGGAAAGGACATCAACAACGCGATCGCCCTGCTGAAGTTCAGCAAGAAAGGTTCCGCCCGGATAGTGAAGAAAGTGCTGGATTCAGCAATTGCGAACGCCACGGAGACCGGGGAAATCGATCTGGATAACCTCTACGTCAAGAGGGCTTTCGTTGATCAGGGGCCGATGATGAAGAGATTCAGGGCCGCGCCGATGGGAAGGGCGCACATGTACCGGAAAAGAACGAGCCACATAACGATAATTCTCGACGAAAAGTAAAAGGAGGATGTTTTGGGACAGAAAGTTCACCCTTATGGCTTCAGGGTAGGAATCACCAAGGATTGGAAATCGAGATGGTATGCGAACAGAGATTACGCGAAGTTGCTGCAGGAGGACCTGGAGATAAAACAGTTCGTAAAAAACAAGATGTTCCATGCAGGCATAGCCGATGTTGAGCTGGAGCGGAAAGCCAAGAAGGTTATCGTTCAGGTGAGAACTTCCCGTCCCGCCCTCGTAATCGGAAAGAAGGGGGTCGAAATCGAATCACTGAAGAGGGATTTGCAAAAGCTAACGGACAAGGAGATATCGGTCACCATTCACGAGGTGAGGAGGCCCGAGCTCAGCTCAATTCTCGTGGCGGAGAATGTTGCGACCCAGATACTCCGCAGAGTTGCCTACCGGAGGGCGATGAAAAAAGCCGTGCTGAACACGATGAAGTACGGGGCCAAGGGGATCAAGATAAACGTTGCCGGTAGGCTGGGAGGAGCTGAAATCGCCCGCTCGGAGTGGTACAGAGAGGGACGGGTTCCTCTTCACACGATTAGGGCAGATATCGATTACGGCTTTGCCGAATCCAAGACCACCTACGGCGTCATCGGTGTCAAGGTCTGGATATATAAGGGTGAAATTTTCGAGAAAGAGGGAGAGGACGAAACCTGAGCTACAGGAGAGGTAAATGCGGGCTCCAAAAAGGGTTAAATACAGAAAGAAGCAAAAAGGAAGAATGAGGGGAAAAGCCCAGAGCGGAAATTATGTGGCTTTCGGAGAATTCGGGATAAAGGCGCTTCAGAGCGGGTGGATAACCTCGAGGCAAATCGAATCAGCCCGCGTTGCGATTACCCGGCACGTGAAAAAGGGAGGGAAGCTCTTCATCCGGATTTTTCCGGACAAGCCCATAACGAAGAAGCCTGCTGAAACGAGAATGGGGAAAGGGAAGGGATCTCCCGAGTTCTGGGTAGCCGTTGTAAAACCGGGCAGAATCCTCTATGAGATTGAGGGCGTATCAAAGGAGGTTGCAAAGGAGGCGTTCAGAAGGGCTTCCCATAAACTCCCGGTAAAGACGAAGTTTGTAACGAGGGAGATGTAAGATGAAGGCGAAAGAGATGAGGGATCTGACCCTCGAGGAGTTGACGCAGAAAGAAGCAGAGCTGGAGGACGAAATCTTCCGCCTCAAGATAAAAAGATTTACCACTGAGCTGGAAAACAAGATGCTCATCAGGAGCAAGAGAAGGGTCCTTGCGAGAATGAAAACCGTAATCAAAGAGAAACAGGTTGAGATCGATAACATTTCTGAAGAGGTGAGTGAGTAAATGGCGGAAAAGAAAAGGGGACTCAGGAAATCGAGGATCGGCGAGGTGGTCAGTGACAGAATGGACAAGACCGTCGTCGTTCAGGTAACGAGGATTGTCATGCACCCCCTCTACAAGAAATACATCAGGAAGAGGGCAAAGTACAAAGCACATGACGAGCGGGGAGAGTACCGGGTCGGGGATACCGTCCAGATAGTGGAGACCAAGCCGCTGTCGAAAGAGAAAAGGTGGCGGGTTTCAAAGTTGATCGAGCGGCCTGAGATAAAATAGGGTTTTCCGGGAGCCTTACCATGATTCAGATGCAAACAGTTCTTGATGCTGCAGACAACTCGGGTGCAAAAAAACTCTACTGTATCAAAGTTCTCGGCGGTTCGAGGAGGAGGTATGCTTCCCTCGGCGATGTGATCGTTGTGAGCGTGAAAGAAGCACTCCCGAATAGCAAGGTAAAGAAGGGCGATGTCATGAGGGCCGTTGTCGTCAGAGCTGTCAAGGAGATTCGGAGACCCGACGGGACATATATCAAGTTCGACACGAACTCCGCAGTCCTCATTAACCCCCAGGGAGAGCCGGTGGGGACGAGAATCTTCGGCCCTGTCGCCAGAGAGTTGAGGGCAAAAAATTTCATGAAGATCATTTCACTTGCCCCGGAAGTGCTTTAAGGAGAGTGGAGATGGCCCAGGTCAAAATGCGGATCAGGCGAAACGATATCGTCAAGATCATCAAAGGGAAAGACAGGGGAAAAGTCGGGAAGGTTATCAGGGTGCTGCCCGAAAAAGGGAAGATCATCGTTGAGAAGGTCAACGTCGTGAAGAGACACGTAAGACCGAGCAATGTCAACCCCCAGGGCGGCATTATCGAAAAGGAAACCCCCATATTTGCCACAAATGCCATGATAATGTGTGACAAGTGCAACAAACCCGTGAGGGTAGGCTACAGGATTACCGAAGCGGGAGAAAAGTTCCGCTTCTGCAAAAGTTGCGAAGAGACAATCGAGGCGAAAAAGAAATAGGGAAGAGGGACCGGGATGAAGCCCAGACTCTTGGAATATTACAAGTTGGAAGTCAAGAAGCAGATGATGGAGCAATTCGACTACAAAAATGAGATGCAGGTACCCAAATTGTTGAAGGTTGTCGTCAACATGGGGGTCGGCGAGGCGATACAGAATATCAAGATACTCGATTCCTCCATGGATGAGATTGCCGTCATTACGGGACAGAGGCCGATTGTGACAAAGGCACGCCTGTCGATATCGAACTTCAAGTTGAGAAAGGGCATGCCGATAGGTGCCAAGGTTACTCTTCGCGGGGATCGGATGTATTTTTTCATCGACAAGCTGTTCAATGTGGCCCTCCCCCGGGTGAGAGATTTCAAGGGAGTCCTTCCGCGGGGCTTTGATGGAAGGGGAAACTACACGCTCGGTATAAGGGAGCAGATAGTTTTTCCCGAGATAAATTACGACAAGATAGAAAAAATAAAGGGTATGAACGTTACGTTCGTTACTTCGGCGAAAACGGACGAGGAAGCCCTGGCGCTGCTCAAGCTCCTGGGAATGCCGTTTCGCAACTAAAGGAGGGAGTGAATTGGCGAGGAAGTCTCAGCTCGAAAAGATGAAGAGGGAACCGAAATTCAAGGTAAGGAAAAAAAATCGCTGCAGGCGTTGCGGCCGGTCAAGGGCGTTTTACAGAAAGTTCGAGCTCTGCCGGATATGTCTTCGGGAGCTTGCCCTCCGGGGAGAGCTTCCAGGCGTGAGAAAAGCGAGCTGGTAAAGGGGAGAAAATATGCCGATCAACGATCACATATCGAATTTTCTTGCCAGGGTAAACAATGCCCAGATGGCGGGAAAGAACTCTTTTGAGCTTCCATCGTCCAACATGCTCGTTTCAATCGCGTCTATTTTGACAGAAGAAGGATTTATCGAGAGCTTCAAGTATAGAGAGGACACGAAACAGGGAATGTTGAGAATCAACCTGAAGCAGAGCCCTATCTATGGCTACGCCATCCTCGGCATGAGAAGGGTCAGCAAACCGGGAAGAAGGGTGTACGTGGGGAAACAGGATATTCCCACGGTAAAGAGAGGGTATGGAATCTGCATTCTCTCCACGTCACGTGGAGTTATGACCGGCGACAAGGCAAAAGAGCAGGGCGTAGGCGGGGAGCTGCTCTGCGAAATCTGGTAAACGGAGAGGGAAAATGTCAAGGATCGGAAAGGTTCCCGTCGACATTCCAGATGACGTCAAGGTAAATCTTGAAGGAAATACTTTGACGGTTACGGGAAAGCTTGGTTCTCTTTCTAGGAAAATTCCCGAGGGTGTAGTTCTGAACATAGACAACGGGAAAATCCACGTCACAAGAGCCAACCAGACCAAAAGGTCCCGGGCGTATCACGGTCTCGTGAGGACTCTCGTGAGCAACATGGTGGAGGGTGTGTCGAGGGGATTTGAAAAGGTGCTCGAAATTCATGGAGTTGGCTACAGGGCCGAGATGAGGGGAAAGGACCTTCACCTCACCCTCGGCTATTCCCATCCGGTGCAATATCCGATAGCGGAAGGGATAAAAATCACCGTTGAGGAGAGAAATACGGTGATCAAAGTCTTCGGGTACGACAAGGAGAAGGTGGGTCTTGTTGCGGCCGAGATCCGGGCGTTCAGAAAGCCCGATGTTTACAAGAACAAGGGTATACGCTACCGGGGCGAACGGCTGATCAAGAAAGCCGGAAAAGCAGTAGGAAAGTGATGCAAATCGCCATATAAAAATCAGGAGTTTCACAGATGGAAGTCAAGCAGAAAAGCTATCTGAGAGCAAGAAGGAAAAAAAGGATTCGCAAAAAGATATTCGGCGTTGCGGAGCGACCGAGACTGTCTGTTTTTAGAAGCGCAAAACACATTTACGCACAGATCATAGACGATTCGATAGGCAGCACCATCCTCACCGTATCGACGCTCAACAGGGATGTAAAGGAGAAGGTGAAGGGTCTCAAGAAGACCGAAGCGGCGAAGGTGGTCGGACAGGTCGTGGCGGAAAAAGCGATCGAGAAGGGATTGAAGAAGATCGTCTTTGACAGAAACGGATTCATCTATCACGGAAGGGTAAAAGCTCTCGCCGAGGGCGCCCGAGAAGCCGGGCTTGAATTCTGAGGAAATAACTTAAAAGGAGGCTTTTGATTTGACGAAGAGAATAAAACCCGACGGTCTGGATTTGAGGGAAAAGGTCATTCACATAAGCAGGGTTTCCAAGGTCGTAAAGGGCGGAAAGAGGTTCAGTTTCAGTGCTCTTACGGTAGTGGGCGATGGCAGCGGCATCGTGGGATACGGCCTCGGAAAAGCCAATGAGGTTCCCGAAGCAATTAGAAAAGCGATAGAAAAGTCGAAAAAAAATCTTGTGAAGATACCCCTTGTGGAAGGCACGATACCCTATGATTCTCTCGGTGAATTTGGAGCGAGCAAGGTGGTGCTGAAGCCGGCTTCACCAGGGACGGGCGTGATAGCAGGTGGAGCGATCAGGGCAGTCGTCGAGGCGGCTGGCGTTACGGATATCCTCACCAAGTCCATCGGGAGCAACAATCCCCACAACCTCGTCAAGGCCTGCATCGATGGTCTTTTGAAAATTAAAGACCCTTCCGCCGTCGTGGCCTTTCGGAAAAGAGGGGAGCAGTGAGGTGGGGCGATGGGCAAAGAACTTAAGATAACGCTCAAGAAAAGCTTGATCGGCAAATCGGAAAAGCAGAGAAGGGTTATTCGGGGACTCGGTTTGAGAAAGCTGAATGGAACCGTTATCAGGAAGGACACGCCTGAAATCAGGGGAATGATCGAGAAGGTGAAGTTCATGCTCCACGTTGAGGAAGGATAAACGTAAATTTGGAGATGGCAGATGAGACTGGATGATTTGAAGCCACCTACCGGATCAAAGAAGAGGAAAAAGAGGGTGGGAAGAGGAAATAGTTCGGGCATGGGAAAGACCTGTGGCAGAGGTCACAAGGGGCAGGGCCAGAGATCGGGAGGCAAAACGCTACCCGGTTTTGAGGGAGGGCAGATGCCTCTTCAACGGAGGGTTCCCAAGAGGGGGTTTCGGAACATATTCAGGAAGGAATTTGCCATCGTCAACGTGGGCAGCCTGGAAGTGTTCGAGGATGGAGATGTTGTAGACATCCCTTTTCTCCTGAGAAAAGGGCTCGTAAAAAACCTTAAAAGCGGCGTCAAGCTCCTGGGGAAGGGAGAGGTGACGAAGAGACTCAACGTCAAGGTGAACAAGGCTTCCCCGTCGGCTGTTCAAAAGATCGAAGCCGCCGGTGGTTCAGTAGAGGTTGGCTAACTTGTTAGGAAGTTTACAGAACATAACAAAGATCCCCGAGTTAAAGAAAAGGATACTCGTGACCGCCGGTTTTCTCATCATATACCGGCTCGGAGCTCACGTGCCGACGCCGGGGATCGACACGCCGGCGCTATCTGCATTTTTCGCACAACAGAGCGGAACACTCTTTGGAATGATCGACATGTTTTCCGGAGGGGCCCTGCAAAGACTTTCTGTTTTTGCCCTCGGGATAATGCCCTACATAAGCGCGAGCATCATTCTTCAGCTGCTCACGGTGGTTGTCCCATACCTGGAAAGGCTTTCAAAAGAGGGGGAACTGGGCAGGAAAAAGATCAATCAATATTCGAGATACGGCACGGTTTTACTCAGCGTAATTCAGTCGCTCGGCATCGCGATAGGTATCGAGGGAATGCAAGTGGCATCGGGAGCCTCTGTTGTCTATCATCCGGGTTGGAGCTTCAGGATGCTCACCGTTCTGACGCTCACATCGGGAACCCTCTTTATCATGTGGATCGGTGAGCAGATCACGGAGAGAGGAATAGGGAATGGAATATCGTTGATTATTTTTGCGGGAATCGTCGCCCGTATGCCGAGCGCCATCGTCAGGACTGGCAGGCTCGTCAAAGCAGGCGAATTGAGCCTTTTCATCCTTCTGTTCCTCATCGCGATCATGATTTTCGTGGTTGCCGTGATTGTCTATTTTGAAAGGGCTCACAGGCGTATACCGATACAGTACGCAAGAAGGGTCGTGGGCAGAAGAGTGTACGGCGGGCAGAGCACTCACCTGCCGTTGAAGGTAAATACCGCAGGTGTCATTCCGCCAATTTTTGCCTCATCCATCCTGCTCTTTCCCGCGACGCTGGCCAACTTCATACCCCATCCCGTTACACAGAACATATCGACATACCTGACACCGGGCCGGGTGCTCTATGAGCTGCTCTATGTGGTGTTCATCATATTCTTCTGCTATTTCTACACGGCGGTTACCTTCAATCCCGTCGATGTTGCGGACAATGTAAAAAAATATGGCGGGTATATCCCCGGAATACGACCCGGGAAGAGGACGGCGGAATATATCGACCTCGTACTCACGAGAATCACCCTCGGCGGCGCTCTCTACGTTGCGGCAATCTGCGTTCTCCCCTCAATTCTCATAAACAGGTTCAACGTTCCGTTCTACTTTGGCGGAACGGCATTGTTAATCGTGGTCGGGGTAGCAATGGACACGGTTCAGCAGATAGAGACTCACCTTCTGTCCAGGCATTATGAAGGGTTTCTGAAAAAAGGGAAAGTGAGAGCAAGGAGGTAGGGGGATGAAGGGCATCATACTTCTCGGGCCGCCCGGTGTTGGAAAAGGTACCCAGGCGAAAAAGATCATGGAGAGGTATAAAATCCCGCAGATATCGACGGGAGACATGCTGAGGGAAGCGGTGAAAGAGGAGACGGAACTCGGGCTGAAGGCAAAAATGTGCATGGACAGCGGCTCCCTCGTACCCGACGATGTTGTCATCGGTATCGTAAGGGAGAGGCTTCAAAAACCCGATTGTAACAGCGGGTTCATACTCGACGGATTTCCCCGAACGATTCCTCAGGCTGAGGCTCTTGAAGCAGTTACAGAGGAACTCGGGAAGGAGGTAGGGTACGTCATATCCCTCGAAGCGGATGAAAGCGACCTCATAGGCAGGCTTTCGGGGCGAAGAACCTGCAGGTCCTGCGGCGCCATGTACCACGTGGTTTACAACGTTCCAAAAGAGGAAGGAAGGTGCGATGTCTGCAAGGGAGAGCTCTATCAGCGGGACGACGACAAGGAAGAAACGATAATAAACAGGCTGAAGACATACAGAGATATGACGGAACCCCTCATCACCTATTACTCGTCGAAAGGCAATCTGAGGACTGTTCCCGCGAAGGGAGAAATTGATGATATATACGGGAAAATCGTATCTATCCTTGATGAATGAATGATAAATGATCCTACTTAAGAACAGTGAAGAAATCGAAGCCTTGAGAGCGGTAAATGCCATTGTGGCAGATTTTTTCGAAAGGATAAGGGAAATCATAGAGCCCGGCATGTCGACGTATGACCTTGAGGAGTTTTCGGAAAAGTTTGTAAGGGACAGGAATGTGGGGGCGGCGTTTAAAGGATATATGGGTTACCCGGCGAATCTTTGTGTGTCCGTCAACGAAGAGGTTGTTCACGGTATTCCCCGGAAAGACAAGCTCTTGAGGGAGGGAGATATCGTAAGCATCGACTTCGGTCTTTACAAGGACGGGTTTTACGGGGATGCGGCCAAGACTTTTCCCGTGGGAGCGGTGAGCGGAAAGGCAAAAAAGCTCCTCGATGTTACGGAAAGCTCCCTCTACGAAGGTATACGGGAGACAAAGAGCGGAAACAGGTTATACGATATTTCGTACACGATTCAATCGCACGTGGAGAAAAACGGGTTTTCCGTCGTGAGGGATTTTGTGGGGCACGGGATAGGAAAGAGCCTGCACGAAGAGCCACAGGTTCCAAATTTCGGCAATAAGGGAACGGGGATCAAACTCGTCCCGGGACTCGTCCTTGCCCTGGAGCCGATGGTCAATCAGGGAGGATATGAGGTGGAGGTCCTAGGTGACGGCTGGACCGTGGTCACGAAGGATAGAAAGCTTTCAGCCCACTTCGAGCACTCCGTGGCAATAACAGAGAATGGGCCTATGATTTTAAGCAAGGTTTAGGGAGAGTTATGGCGAAGGAAGAAGCAATAGAGGTGGAAGGAACCGTCATCGAACTGTTGCCGAACGCAATGTTCAGGGTGGAACTCGAAAATGAAATGGTTATCCTTGCTCACATTTCCGGGAAGATGCGAATGAATTTCATCAAGATTCTTCCCGGTGACAAGGTAACCGTTCAGCTTTCCCCCTACGACCTGACGAGGGGAAGAATCGTATACAGAACGAGAAGATGAGGGAGATATGAAAGTTAGAGCATCAGTTAAAAAAATATGTGACAAATGTATAATTATTAAAAGGAAAGGTGTTATAAGAGTGCTCTGTAAAAATCCCAAGCACAAACAGAGACAAGGGTAAAGGAGGAAACATTGGCACGTATTGCAGGAGTCGACCTTCCGAAATTGAAGAAAATTGACATTGCCCTCACCTACATCTTCGGTATAGGACATACGACATCACAGAAGGTGTTGGTTGAAGCGGGTGTCGATCCGACCATAAAGGTGAAAGATCTGACCGAGGATCAGGTTGCAAAAATAAGAGAGGTTATCGACGCCAGGGTCAAAGTCGAGGGTGATTTGAGAAAAGAAGTGGCGATGAACATCAAGAGGTTGATGGATCTGGGGACCTACAGGGGGCTCAGGCATAGAAAGGGGCTTCCCGTCAGGGGACAGCGCACCCACACAAACGCCAGGACGAGGAAGGGGCCGAGAAAATCGGTTGTAGGGAAAAAGAGAGAGAAGGTAAGAAAGTAAAGACGGTCAGGAAAAAACGGAGGAAAAATGGCGAAGCCATCGAAGGGCAGGAAGAAAGCAAAGAAAAATATTCCAACAGCGCTGGCTCATATCAAAGCCACATTCAACAACACGGTAATCACCATAACCGATATGGATGGGAACACGATAGCCTGGTCGAGCGCAGGCGCCATGGGCTTCAAGGGATCGAGGAAGTCGACACCTTTTGCCGCCCAGATGGCGGCGGAAGACGTTGCGAAGAAAGCAATGGATAACGGTGTTCGGACAGTGGCCGTTTACATCAAAGGACCGGGATCAGGCAGGGAGGCAGCGCTCAGGACCCTGCAGGCGGCGGGATTGAAGGTCAACTATATAAGGGACGTTTCACCGATTCCCCACAACGGGTGCAGGGCGCCGAAAAGAAGAAGAGTTTAGCACAAGGAGGTAGAGAAATTGGGTAGATATAACGAGTCGGTCTGCAAGCTTTGCAGACGGGAAGGCATGAAGCTCTTTTTAAAGGGTGATAGATGCTTTACCGATAAGTGCTCCTTCGAGAGGAGGCCATATGCGCCGGGTCAGCAGGGCCAGAGGAGGCCAAAATTCAGTGACTACGGGGTTCAGCTCAGAGGGAAGCAGAAGGCCAAGAGGATTTATGGCGTGATGGAGAAGCAGTTCAGGATATATTTCTACAAGGCCGACAAGATGAAAGGGAAGACAGGGGACAATCTTCTGATACTCCTGGAAAGGAGACTTGACAATGTTGTTTACCGGCTCGGCTTTGCCGTTACCCGGAGAGAGGCGCGACAGTATGTGAACCACGGCCACTTCAACATCAATGGGAAAAAGGTCAATATCGCATCCTATCTCGTCAAAGAGGGTGACACCGTTGAGCTGAAGGAAAAGAGCAGGAAAATTCAGCAGATCAATGAAGCGCTGGATTCGGTTGTGAGAAAGGGGATTCCAGATTGGCTCGAACTGGCAAGGGATGAGTTCACGGGTGTTGTAAAGAACCTTCCCTCGAGAGAGCACATAACCGAGCCGATTCAGGAACAGCTCATCGTAGAGCTATATTCGAAGTAACAAAGAAGGGCTTCAAAATAATTGGAGGAAGCGTATGTTCCAGAGAAATTGGAAGGAGTTGATCAAACCGAAAAGAGTCAACATAGATGCTCAGTCTGCAACGGGCTATTACGGAAAGTTTGTCGCCGAACCCCTCGAGAGGGGCTTTGGGACCACGATCGGAAACGCCCTCAGGCGAATCCTTCTTTCGTCCCTTCAGGGAGCTGCAATCGTGTCGCTTTCCGTAGAGGGTGTGCAGCATGAGTTTTCCTCGATCCAGGGAGTCGTGGAAGACGTCACGGACATAATCCTCAATCTCAAGGGTGTTCAATTGAGGACGAGCTCCCATGAGCCGCGAACGGGAAGTATCGATGTGAAGGGGCCCAAGAAAGTTACTGCGGGAGACATCGTAACCGATCATCACGTCGAAATTATCAACAAGGACCATCACATCGCGGAAGTCCTGGAGGGTGGGTCTCTGAAAATTGAGCTAACGATGAGGATGGGCAAGGGATATATGGCCGCAGAGAAGAACATCGAAGAGGATCTTCCCATCGGCACGATTCCCATTGATGCAATTTTCTCCCCCATAAAGAGGGTTAACTTTGACGTTACCAATGCCAGGGTCGGGCAGCAGACCGATTACGACAGGCTCATAATCGAAATCTGGACGGACGGCTCCCTTCTTCCTGCCGATGCAGTGGCATACGCTGCCAGGATTCTTCAGGACCAGCTCGTTATCTTTATAAATTTTGAAGAGCCTGAAGAAGAGGAACATGAAGCGGTCGAAGAGGAAATAAAAGATGACGAGTTCAGCGAAAAACTTTACAGAACCATCGATGAACTCGAACTGTCGGTAAGGGCGTATAACTGTCTCAAGAACGCTAACATCAAATACATAGGCAAGCTGGTGCAGAAGACAGAGCAGGAAATGCTGAAAACGAAGAACTTCGGCAAAAAGAGCCTGAATGAGATCAAGCAGGTTCTCGAGGAAATGGGCCTTTACCTTGGTATGAAAGTTGATAATTTCAAGGTGGAGGAGGATAAGAAAATTGAGGTTCCGAAGGAAGAATAAGTAAGGAGAGGGGCATGCGCCACGCTAAAGATCACAGAAAGCTGGGAAGGAGTCCATCGCACAGGAAGGCCCTGCTTAAAAATTTGCTCAACTCTCTCATCGATCACGAAAGGATCACGACCACGGTGGCTAAAGCCAAGGAGTTGCGCAGGATAGCTGATAAGGCGATAACCCTGGGTAAAAAAGATACGACCCATGCCCGCAGGATGCTCTTTGCGATCCTTGTGGACAAGCAGAACACCGCAAAGGTTTTTGATGTTTTGGCGAAAAGATACAAGGATAGAAACGGAGGCTATACACGTATCGTCAGGACCGGGTTCAGGGCTGGAGACGGTGCGGAGATGGCGATCATAGAGTACCTCCCCCCTGCCGAAAAAAAGAGCCCCACGAAGAAAAAGAAGAAACAGGGTTCTTGAGCCGGGCAACAACCGCCCCGGATTTAACGGCAAAAGCTTCTTTTAACGATGGGGAAAATTATTTTCCTTGACTAACGTTTATTTTCTTTTTATTATTATGAAAATCATTTTCAATTTATCCCGCAGCGAAAGGAAGTGAGATAGGGGGGAAAGTGGAAGAATTCCTGGGTAAAGTTGAGAAAGAACTAAAAAAAAAGGGCATGAAAGCATCAAAGACAAGACGGAAAATAATGAAAATGTTTTTCACCTTGGAGGAGCATGTTTCCGTTGACGAACTCTTCAGGAAAGTCAGAGAGCAAAATCCGGGCATCGGGTATGCAACCGTTTACAGAACACTCAGGACCCTCGAGGAGCTGGGTTACGCTTCATCGATCGAGATAGGGGATGGTAAGAAGCGGTTCGAAAACGGTATGGCAATGCATCACGATCATATCTGCTGCCTCGTCTGTAAAAAAATCACCGAATTCAGCGATCCCGAAATAGAAATACTCCAAAAAATAATAGCGGATAAGCATGATTTCAAAATCATCGACCATTCGCTCTATATATTCGGCATCTGCCTTGATTGCCGAAAGTAGACGGGGGAACCTCCATGAAGTGCCACGGAGAAAATAGGGTCGATGCCAAGGAGAGAGCCGCTGGAAAGATAATTCTCGTCGGGGCTCCTAACGTCGGCAAAAGCGTTATCTTCGGTCACCTGACGGGCAGGTACGTTACCGTTTCCAATTACCCCGGTACGACGGTGGAGATTTCAAAGGGCGTTTACAAGCCGGGTGGAAGCGTGATGGAGATTATCGATACGCCGGGCATCAACTCTCTCCTTCCCATGTCCGAGGACGAGAAGGTTACGCGGGACATAATCCTCACGGAAAATTCTTCGACGGTCCTTCAGGTATGCGACTCAAAAAACCTGGAGCGCTCCCTGAGCGTAACGATTCAGCTGTCCGAGTTCGGTGTTGCCATGGGATTGATATTGAACATGATGGATGAGGCGGAAAAGCATGGCCTGTCGATCGACAGTGAAAAGGTCTCTGACGTCTTTGGAATTCCCGTGGTCAAGACAGTCGCAGTCAGAAGGAAAGGGTTCGAGAAGATCATGGGAATCATAGATAACGCACGGGCGGGCAAGTTCACGGTCCACTATGGCGATATCATCGAAGAGAGCATTACGAAGGTTAGCGCAATACTCGAAAACAATGGATTCTCGAGCGCGGTGAGGGGTCTTTCCATAGCCATAATATGCGGTGACCAGTCATTGACCCGATGGCTGCACGACCACTTCACGGAGAACCAGATATCCCGACTCGATGCCATCAGGCACGAACTGGAAAAAAAGGTCGGCGTGCCCGTCGCGTACCACATCAACAACGCGCGGCACCAGAAAATTCAAACCATCGTCAGCCTCTTCAAAGAGAAGGCGGGAGCGAAGAAAAGCAGCGTAATGAACAGCCTCGGGAAAGCGACCATGCATCCCGTCTATGGGATCCCGTTTCTCCTGGCAGCACTCTACCTTGCCTACGTCTTCGTCGGGCAGTTTGGTGCGGGAACGCTCGTTGACTTTCTCGAGAGCACGGTTTTTGAAGGGTATATCAACCCTTTTTTCATCAAAGTCTTCGAACGCATCGTTCCCTGGCAGATTGTAAAGGACTTTTTTGTCGGTGAATACGGCATCATTACCATGGCGCTCACCTATTCTCTCGCCATCATCCTTCCCATCGTCGGTACATTTTTTATCGGCTTCGGTATCATGGAAGACTCCGGGTATCTGCCGAGACTCGCCGTTATGGTCGACAGGCTGTTCAAAAAAATCGGATGCAACGGGAAAGCCGTTCTTCCTCTGATTCTCGGGCTGGGATGCGATACTATGGCAACGCTTACCACGCGCATTCTCGAAACGAGAAAGGAGCGGTTGATAATCACCCTGCTTCTTGCCCTCGGGATACCATGCTCAGCCCAGCTGGGAGTCGTACTCGGCATGCTCGGGAGTTTGGGCATGTTTGCAACGATCGTTTGGATGCTGTTCATAATCGCGATTATCATATCCGTGGGGTTTCTCGCTGCAAAGCTCATCAGGGGCGAAGAGGTTGATTTCATCATGGAAATTCCCCCTCTGCGCATCCCTCAGTTTAAAAACATATTGATAAAAACCATGGCAAGGATAGAGTGGTACCTGAAGGAGGCTGTTCCCCTCTTTGTTCTCGGTACGGTTATCCTCTTTTTGTTCGACAGATTCGGCATACTGGAACTTATCGAGAAAGCTTCATCCCCGGTCATCGTCGGCCTCCTCGATCTTCCTCCGAAAGCGGCGGAATCCTTTATCATCGGTTTCCTCAGGAGAGACTACGGGGCGGCGGGGCTTTTCTCCATGCAGAAGGCGGGCCTTCTCGATACCAGACAGGTCATGGTCAGCTTGATCACGATAACCCTGTTCATCCCCTGCATAGCCAACTTTTTCGTCATCATCAAGGAACAGGGGAAGCGCATTGCCACGTACATATTTTTGTTTATCTTTCCCTTTGCCATATTCGTCGGTTTTCTCTTCAACAAATTTATAAGAATACTAGACATTCATTTTTAGGGGATAACCTGTGTACCTTGCTTGCCCTTTCTGCGGGCTTCAGATAAACACGCTCGATGCGAGCTGCCATACGGAGTGCCCCCTGGGCAAATCGTGTAAAATGATATGCTGTCCGAATTGCAAATATTCCTTTGTTGTGCCACAGTCTAAAATTGTCGACACGCTGAAAAAGATTTTCAAAGAGAGCAAGGGGAATGATTGAATACAGTGTAGAAGAAATACTCGAGCTCATATGGACACTTCGAGAATCGGGAGAGTTTACGATCGATGATATCCTCAAGGCATCCGAGGAGGAGGATACGCCAGGAATTCTCGAGAGGATGAAGCAAAAGGGTCTCATTACCAGGGATGGCACGAAGATATCGATGACAGATCAGGGTCTTTTGAGGGCGCAAGAAATCGTCAGGCGCCACCGTCTTGCCGAATGTCTGCTCACGCAGCTGTTTGAACTCGAGGAGACTCACATCGAAAGCAGCGCGTGTAAATTCGAACATGTTTTGAGCGACAAGGTGACAGAATCTGTATGTACTTTTCTCGGTCATCCACCCTTCTGCCCCCATAACAAGCCGATCCCGCGGGGAGATTGCTGCAAAAAATTTACAAAAGACGTTTCTCCACTCGTCATCAGACTCTCCGATGCCTCTCTGGGAGATCCGTACAGGATCGTTTTCATCATGCCCCGGCAGAAGAAGAGGCTTGAGAGGTTGAGTTCGATCGGTCTTTTGCCGGGAACATCGATAAAGCTCTTACAGAAAAAGCCTTCCTTTGTCATAGAGATCGAGGAGACCATGATTGCCGTGGACCAGGGTATAGCCGATGAAATCTACGTCAAGAGGGTGTAGACAGTCAGGAAACGTGCGTTTCTTCATCCTCGTTTTTATGCACCTGGTGCTCTTTTTTCCCGCATTTTCCGTGCAGGCGGAACAGGCGCGGACAAATGGCCTCGTTTTCATAGAATTTTCTCAAAAGGGAATCGATGTGGAAAAAGCAAGAAGCTACTTCGATGACATGCAGCGCTTCCTGCGTGAGGAACTATCCCTTGAACCATTAAAAGGATCTTCCTTGAGGGTGAGAAAGGATGGGCCAGACGCGCTTCCGCCCGTAGCCAGTGACACCCTCTTTCGCTGGAGGGAGATGTTGGGCCGGGGAAAACAGTACTTCAAAGAGCTGAAGCTTGAAAAGGGAGCAGAGCAGCACAGGGAGCTCGTCGATGCCCCATATCATTTCATGCTGGGTGGCAAAGCTCTCGATCTCGTGAGTGAAGCCACACTGTCATATGCGTTCATCCTTTTTAAGACGGGGGACAGGGAGGAAAGCGAGAGACTGATTGCCCGGTATGTTTACCTTTCGGGAAAGAGTGACGTTTCCGATCAGGCCTACCCCCCTGATTTCGTAGATTTTTTTCTTCAAGCCTTGAGCAAGGAATATTTTGTCACCGTAGCCGTGAACTCTACGCCTTCAAGGGCCAGGGTTTTCCTCGATGACAGGGTTATCGGTGAGACCCCACTCGTTGAGAAAGTCAAGAAACCCGGCCTCTTCACGCTCTCGGTGAGAAAAGATGGGTATGTGGAATACGTCGTGAGCCGGTTTGCTCTTCCCGGTGACAGGTTGCACCTCGACCTGAACCTCGAGATAGACGAGGTATCGGAAATCGAGGGCGGGGTGGACGCCGGCGACTATGAGGGGGTTGTCAAAAACCTTCGAAAGCTCAATGCAAGAATGAGCGTGGACGCGGGGCTCGCGGTCGTCCTGAAAGGTGACGTGGATTCTGGCTCTGTCGACTATATTCTCTCTGCGGGAGAGAAGGAATTCGAGGGAGAGCATTTTTCTATCTTCAGGGACATGCCCAGGAAGGGGAAAAGATTTGCGTTGGAGGATATCCAGCCTCTCCTCGAAGATGAGCTGTTTTTGAGCATTCTTCCCGATCCAGGCAAGGCAAGGGCTCTCGGTGAGGGCCTGAAAAAAAAGAGGCTCACCCAAAAGTGGTGGTTCTGGGCCATTGTCGGCGCAGGCGCGGCGGGGATCGTGTATGCCATTGTGGAGGGCAGGGACGACAAATCGGGGGGGGCAGTGAACGTCGAGTTTTAAGATCGCGCGTGGGATATCACCATCCCGGTGGGAACCTTCCATTTCTGCATTTTCTCCTTTACCCCAATTCCCAGGTGTTGGGGCTGAAGACATGCGCGCGTATCAAGATATACACCAGCTGCATGGAAATAATATAAAATGTAAAGAGACAGGATCTCTCCTTGTTCTTCCAAGGTTTCGGTTCTATTCGTTTTTGTAAAAATGGTGGGGACAGGGCACTCAGGCAGTACAGGGGGTATTTGCCTCACGAAAAGAGGAGAGAGGTGAATGGGCCACGGGAGCGCATTGAAAGATAATGACAAGATTGGAGTTATCGGGGCGGGGCCTGCGGGAACGTTCTTTGCGATCCACATCGATAATCTCGCAAAGAGGCAGAACAGGAAGTTCAACATAACCCTGTTCGACAAGAAGGTTTTTGACATGTACGGTCCCGGCGGCTGTAACATGTGCGCAGGCGCAATAGGGTACCTCACCTATGACAAGATCCGTGACGCCGGCATTGATCTCCAGGACACGACGGTGAGGAGGATCGTTGATGGATATGTAATACACGGCAAGAGGAGAGAGGCGCACATCATCCATCCCGAGAGAAAGGGCATCTATACGGTTTTTCGGGGGGGAGGCCCACTATTGGAAAAGGAGGGCCACTACAGGAGTTTCGACCAGGTGTTGCTTGACCAGTGTTTGGAAAGGGGTATGGTTTTCATCAATGAGAGGGTAAAAGATGTCGAGATCGTAGGTGAAGGTGAGGGGAGAACTTTCCGCGTGCATACGTCGAAGGGGAAAAAGGAAGAGTTCAACCTTATCGTCGGCGCTTTCGGCGTGAACTCCCCTATATCCAATTACCTCATCCCCGAGTACACCCCTCCGAAAACATGGCACACATGCCAGGCAGAAGTGAAGGTGGACCCGGACTATATTCCTCGCGTACTCGGGAATATGATCCACATTTTCAGCACGGAAGACAAAAGAATTCGTTTCATAGCCGTGACACCAAAAGATGAATTTCTTACCATAACGGCGATAGGTGAATATGTGAAGATAGCGTACCTGAGGGAAGAACTCGAGAATAACCAGCGCCTGAAAACGTTTCTTCCTGAAAATTATGAGCTGATTTGCCACTGCCACCCCCAGGCACCCGTCGGCTGCGCGATCAACTGCTTCGATGACGGTGTTGCTGTCATCGGGGATGCCTTCGTTTCCCGATTTCTCAAAAATGGGATCGAATCTGCCTACGAAACGTCAAAGATACTTGCCGATACGGTTGTGAATCATGGAAAAGGAAAAGATGACCTGGAGCAGCATTTCTTCAGGAGGTGCCTTGACGCATATCACACTGACAACAGGTGGGGAAAGATGCTGTTTGAGATGTACGAGAGGATATTGAGGCGGGGAGTCTTATCGGATATATATATAGGGTGTGTGCAAAAAGAGGGAGAGGACGCCAGCGAAAAGAGCGCCAGGCTCACCAGGATTCTCTGGGGGGTATTTGCTGGCGACCAACCATACAGGGAGATTGTTCAGGAGGCATTTACCTTCTCCACCTTTTATTCCCTTGCGAAAAACAGTCTCTTTTCCTGATTCCTCTCTTTGTGAACAGGAGCTGTAATGCGAGAAGATCATGGATAAAGGAAAGAAAAAGATTCACAAAATTCTCATTGCCTGCCTTTTTTTCCTCGCACTTTCGATGATCCTTTACGATATTTTCTTCGGTAAGATGGGACTCCTGGAATACCTGACCCTCAGGAAAAAATATGAGATGCTCGAGGAAAAAAGAAAGGAGGTATCACAGGATATCGAAAGGATGGAGAAAGAGGAGAATAATTTAAAAAATAACTTGAACTATATTGAAGATATTGCCCGAAAAGATTTAGGATTAATAAAGGAGAGAGAAAAAATTATTATACTGGAAGATGAAGTGAAGGAGCCTGATGGCAAGGCAGGCGGGGAAAATGAATGACCGTGTCCTGACAAGAGCAGGGAACGTTTGAGAAGCTTGGTAAAGAGCAACACCCTCAATCTTTTTCATTCGGGCGACTTGCCCGGAAAACCCAACTCTTTGTTCCTCCTGAAATTGACCTCTCATTGAAAAAATATTGCAGCCGGGAATATTATTCCTTGACCACAATTTTTTGTTCTGGTAATAATACTGTATACAGTATACATATGTTTTTTGTATGTGACTTTGGGGGGATGTCATGAAAAGGGTCGGAACGGTAAAGTGGTTCAACGAAACGAAGGGTTACGGTTTCATAGAAAATGAGGGGGAAAGGGACATATTCGTCCATTACACGGCTATCCAGATGGATGGCTTCCGGACCCTCAAAGAAGGACAGAAGGTGGAGTACGATGTAGTCGATACTCCGAGAGGGCCGCAGGCATCAGAAGTTACCTGTCTTTCGGCTTGAGAGATTTTTAGCCGGCAACACCTACACGGTTTTACAGGGTTGTTATCAGAAGCTGGTTTTCTATCCTTTCCCGTTTTCTGCCTGAAACCCGGGGCAAACACACTCACACGAAGCAGTCCTTCATTTATGGCTTGATTGTACCAAATGGATGGGTTAAATTTTTAATCTTAACCATGACATGAGACTTCTGTACGGTCTTCCTGACCGGGAGATGGTAGATGAGAGAAATAGTACATTCACGCATAAAAATACCCGTTATATCGGCAATTGAAAAGAAAACAGGACTCCGCCCCGATTCCATTCTGCTTGAAAAGCCGAAAAATATCGCCTTTGGCGATTATTCGACGAACATTGCGATGGTTTTTGCGAGGAAAACGAAGTCTGATCCCAAGAGACTGGCAGAAGAGGTGAGAAAATCGATAATGAAGCACGACAGGGATAAATTTTTTTCTCGCATAGAAATAGCAGGTCCTGGGTTTATCAATTTTTTCATATCCGAAATCTCAGTAGTTGAAACGGTCAACCGTCACGTCAACAGCGATGATTTTATTTCCTTTCCCGAAGCGAAAATGTTACCCGTAATCATCGAATTCGTATCGGCAAATCCAACGGGCCCGCTCCACGTGGGCCACGGGAGAGGAGCGGCCTTTGGAGATTCCCTCGCCAGGATCCTGCGTTTTTCCGGAAGGAGGGTGATGACGGAATACTATGTCAATGACGTGGGAACCCAGATCGAGGTTCTTGGCAGATCACTCTTTCTGCGGTATCTGGAGCTCATGGGTTTGGAGGTCGAATTTCCGCAGGACCATTACAAAGGAGAATATCTGAAGGAGATCGCCAGAGAGGTCAAGGAAAGAGTCGGCGATAAATACCTCAACGACGGGGGAGGGACTCCTGAGTTTTTTCCAAACTATGGAAAGGAAAGAATTCTGAAAGACATAAAGGAGGATCTGGAATATTTCAACGTTACGATCGACAACTGGTTCTTAGAAACGGATCTCTACAAAAGTAACGAGGTTTTAAATTCCATCGGGATTCTGGATGAAAAGGGGTACCTATACGAGGATGAAGGCGCTCTCTGGTTCAGAAGTACCGATTTCGGGGATGAAAAGGACAGGGTGGTAGTGAGGGCAAACGGGCAGAACACCTATTTTGCGTCGGATATTGCCTACCACAGAAACAAGGCAAAGAGAGGCTTTGCTGAGATGATCGATATCCTCGGGGCGGACCATCACGGGTACGTTCCAAGGCTCCAGGCCGCTGTCAGGTCACTGGGAATCGACAAAGAGGCGTTAAAAATTATTCTCGTACAGTTTGTGAATCTGATAAAAGATGGTGTTTCCGTTTCAATGAGCACAAGAGAAGGACAGTTCGAGACCCTCCGGGATGTCCTCAATGAGGTCGGGAGCGACGCGGCGAGGTTTTTTTATCTGATGAGGAATGCCAACAGCCATCTCGATTTCGACCTCGATCTGGCAAAAAAAGAATCCGCAGATAATCCCGTATATTACGTCCAGTATGCCCACGCACGCATATGTAGTATATTGAGAGAAGCCAGGGAAAGAGGAATACACCTTCCCGACATTCTGTCGGTGAACGGGCTGACCACAGAGGATGATCTGGAGATGATGAAGAAGATCCTGGAATTCAGGGATGTTCTGGAAGATGCAGCTGCCTTTCTCGAGCCGCAAAGAATCCCTTTTTATCTCATTGACCTTGCCAGGATGTTCCATTCCTACTACAACCGATTCAGGTTTATCGGGGAGGACCAGGATATCACCATGAATAGGCTGGCCCTTGCAATTGGAATAAGGAAGGTTGTTTCTCAGGGCCTCGCATTGATCGGGGTTTCAGCGCCGGAGAGGATGTAATGGCGAGACATTCTCGGAGGAAAAAAGGCGAAGGTATCGGGTTTAAGTTTCTCATTGTCAGTCTCCTGATAATCATGTTCGTCATTTTCGTCATCGGGCTCCAAATTGGAAGGGTGGTCGAGAAAACGAGCAAGGAAGGCAAAGGCAACAGGGTTATTACCAAGACCTTCGATGAAGAGGACGTGGGAGAAAAGATTCGAAATGACATTTCCGGCATGCGGGAGGACAAAAGGCAAGGTGATGGCACCGGCG
>WVXK01000048.1:84967-85997 GCA_011773515.1 Deltaproteobacteria bacterium | reverse complement strand
AAAGACCCGGAAAAGGCAGAAAAAAAATCGGTCTCAAAGGAAACCAGCAGTCAAAGAAAAAGGCGGAAGACGGCCGCTGTTACCCGACAATTGCTGTTTCTCCAGGTGGGAGTTTTTTCCGTGGAAAAAAATGCTGACAGAATGAAGAGGCGCCTCGAAAAATATGGATTGAAGGTAACGATTGAGACATACAAGCAAAGAAATGGCCAGGTCATGAGAAAGGTCCTCGTGGGGCCATACTCAACGGCTTCTGAGGTGACGAGGGAAAGGGAAAAAATAGAGAGGCTCACCGGGACAAAGCCCGTTCTCGTGAGGAGACAGGGATGAACCGATTTTATCCTTCGAAAGAGGAATTCATACACCGTGCAGATGATTTCAATCTCGTTCCTGTCTTTACGGAGATCGTGACGGACATGGAAACTCCCGTTTCTGCCTACAGGAAGTTTTCAAGAAACAAAAACGGCAACATATTTCTCCTCGAGAGTGTCGAAGGAGGCGAGAAATGGGGCAGATACAGCTTCATCGGATATTCTCCCATTGCCGTTATCAAAGCCTATGGTGGCGATGTTACCGTTCAGATGGGGGGGAGGGAAAAAAAGGTTTCCTCCAGGGATCCTTTGCTTGAACTGAAAACCCTCATGTCCGGGTTTGCCTACTTTCTTCCCGAAGGATTTCCCCGGTTGAGTTGCGGCGCCGTCGGGTATATAGGATACGACTACGTTCGCTTTCTCGAAAACCTGCCCGATAATGCGGTAGAAAAACATGCCTATCCGGATCTCTTCTTCACCATACCGTCGATCGTCGTGGTATTCGACAACCTTACGAAAACAACCAAAATCATCAAGAATGTGCACATATTGAACAGGGCAGATGCAGGAAAGTATTACGAAGATGCAATCCTGGAGATTTCCGACATCTTCAACTCTCTTTCAACGTCACCCGACCCGGTTGTTGAGGATGAAAAAATGGAAAAGAGAGGGGGTCTGGATCTCTCCCCGCTTTTGTCAGATAACGAGCTTTCAGATATCAT
>WVXK01000048.1:83219-84924 GCA_011773515.1 Deltaproteobacteria bacterium | reverse complement strand
TACAGGGCATTGCGCGTAATCAATCCATCTCCCTACATGTTTTACCTGGAGGCGGAGGGTGTTCGCGTGGCAGGCTCGTCGCCTGAGGTCCTGGTGAGGCTCGACAGGGACAACGTTATTCTCAGACCGATTGCCGGGACCAGACCGAGGGGAAAGAGCGAGGAGGAGGATAGCAGGCTCGAAGCGGACCTGCTTTCAGATCCGAAAGAATTGTCCGAGCATCTCATGCTGGTTGACCTGGGAAGGAACGATCTCGGGAGAATTGGAAAAGAGGGATCGGTAAAGGTCAACGAGTTCATGGTAATCGAAAAGTATTCTCACGTCATGCATATCGTCTCAAACATAACGTCTCTTCTCCTGGAGAACAGGGACGCCTTTGACGTGCTGAGGGCCACCTTCCCTGCGGGAACAGTCACGGGGGCACCGAAAGTCAGGGCTATGGAAATCATCGAAGAGTTTGAGGGTGAGAGAAGGGGAATCTATGCGGGAGCGGTCGGGTATTTCGACTTTTCCGGGAATATGGATTTTTGCATTGCCATAAGAACGCTCATATTTGAGAAATCTACGGTCATCATTCAAGCCGGCGCCGGGATCGTCTTTGACTCGGACCCGTCAAGGGAAATCGAGGAAATTGAGAACAAAACCAGGGCGTTGAAGGAAGCCGTGTTCAGGGGACTGCTATGATAGTGGTGATCGATAATTTTGATTCCTTTACCTACAATATCGTTCAGTCTCTCTGTTCCCTCGGGGCTGAGGTAAAAGTTTACCGGAACAATGCAATTGATCTCGACGGGATCGAGGACCTGAATCCGGACGGTCTTGTCATATCACCCGGGCCGGGGGGCCCGGAAAGCGGGGGAATAAGCGTCGATGCCGTGAAAAGGTTTCACGGGAAAGTTCCCATTCTCGGGGTATGTCTGGGCCACCAGTGCATTGCATATGCCTTTGGAGCGAAGATAGTGAGCGCCAAGGCCATCATGCACGGAAAAACATCCCCCGTATTCCACGACAGGTCGGGGATATTTGCGGCGGTGGAAAATCCCTTCAATGCCACGCGGTATCACTCTCTTTCTGTGGAGTGGGAGAAACCTCCGGAAGACATGGAGGTCTGTGCCTGGACCAGCGATGGGGAAATAATGGGCATACGGCACAGAAAAAGACCCGTATTCGGGGTCCAGTTCCACCCCGAGTCAGTCATGACCGATTTCGGCATGAGGATTTTTGAAAACTTTCTGAGCATCGTGGAAAGGGGAAAACGTCCTTCCAGGTATTTCGTCAATCTCAAGGAGGCAATAAGCATCCTTCACTCGGGGAAAGACCTGAGGGGAAGCGAGATGGAGGATGCCATGAATATGATCATGTCCGGTGAGTGCACGCCGACCCAGATAGCCTCATTTCTCACGGCCCTGTCCATGAAGAAAGAGACGCCCGAAGAGATAGCCGCGGCAGTCAAGGTGATGCGGGAAAAGGCAATCAGGATACGGCCTGAGAAGGGCGATGTCCTCGATACATGCGGGACAGGAGGCGACCGGTCGGGATCGTTCAACATATCCACTACGGTGGCATTCGTGGCTGCGGGCTCCGGTGTTTGTGTTGCAAAACATGGCAACAGGTCGGTAACGAGCAAAGCCGGATCTGCCGATGTGCTCGAAGCGCTGGGTGCAAACCTGGATCTGTCCCCCGATATGGTAGAAAAATGTTTGAA
>WVXK01000048.1:75939-83180 GCA_011773515.1 Deltaproteobacteria bacterium | reverse complement strand
CAGCCAAGAAGAGAGATAGGCATAAAGACGATATTCAACATCCTGGGCCCCCTGTCGAATCCGGCGGGGGCAAACAGACAGGTCGTGGGTGTTTACAATGAGGAACTGGGGGAGATGTATGCTAAAGTGATGCGTGAACTGGGGATCAGAAAGGCGATTATCGCCCACGGGACCGACGGGCTCGATGAAATTTCCATTTGCGCTCCCACGTTCATATGGGAGGTGGAAGGGGGTAAGATAGATAAATACCTTTTCGATCCCAGGTCTCTCGGGTTCGAGTACCGGAAAAGGGAAGAGATCAAAGGAGGCGACGGGATACAAAACAGCGAAATCCTGAAAGCAATATTGAGTGGCGGGGAGGGAGCCGCATCCGATATGGTAGTGCTCAACTCCGCTTTTGCCATCTTTTGCGCGGGCATGGCAGATACCCTGCAAGAGGGGGTTGCTCTAGCAAGGGAATCGATACTCTCCGGTCGTGCCGGGGACAAGCTCGATCGCTTTCTTTCATACTTTGCCAGGTAAAGACATGCAGCCATGTTCCTCGAGAGGATAGTAAATACAAAACGCCGAGAAGTTGCCCGGTTGAAGGCCGATTTTCGAAGGGACACTGGAAAACGGCCTCGAAGGGGAAAAAAAATAATCGACCTGAAAAGGCGCGGCGAGAGAAACATCATCGCGGAGGTCAAGAGGAGGTCACCGTCGAAAGGCGTATTCAGGGGCGATATTGATTCCGTAACCCTTGCCGGGGAGTACATCAGGGCAGGTGCGAAAGCCATATCTGTCCTGACGGATAGAAACTTTTTCGGAGGATCGGGAGATGACCTGAGAAGGGTTGCAGAAATGGCGGAAACCATCCCGGTGCTCAGGAAAGACTTCGTCGTGGATGAGATACAAATTCATGAGTCCGTCTATCTTGGGGCGGATATGGTGCTTTTGATAGCAAAGATCCTCACCCCGGATGAATTGAGCAATTTTGTGAGCATCTCGACTGAACTCGGTCTCACACCGCTTGTCGAGGTTCACTCCCGTGAGGAACTGGACATCGCCACTTCAGCCGGGGCGGATTTGATCGGCATAAACAACAGGGACCTTGATACGTTTCACGTCGATATTGCCGTTTCTGAAAAGATTCTTCCCCGGGTTCCGGATGGCAAGACGGTGGTTATCGAGAGTGGAATTCGTACACGTGCCGATATGGAAAGGCTCGAGGCACTCGGTGCAGATGCCTTTCTCATAGGGGAAGCGCTGGTTATGGCCGATGACCCAGCAAAACAGCTCGAGATATTCATAGGAAAAAAAATGAAAGGAGTGCGACATGAAGACCAAAATTGTACTGAAAGAAGCTGAAATGCCGAGAGCGTGGTACAACATTATGCCCGACCTCAAGAACCCGCCCGCGCCGGTTCTCCATCCGGGAACCATGCAGCCCGTGTCTCCGGATGACCTGTCACCGCTCTTCCCCATGCAACTGATTGAGCAGGAGGTGACGCAGGAGAGGTGGGTTCCCATCCCGGAAGATGTGCTCGATATCTATTCCCTGTGGAGGCCGACACCTATGTACAGGGCGAGGAGGCTGGAGGAGGCGATCGGCACCAGATCAAAAATATATTACAAATATGAGGGAACGAGCCCTGCAGGATCCCACAAACCCAACACCTCGATACCGCAAGCCTTCTACAACAAGCAGGCCGGGAGAAAGCGGATAGCAACGGAAACGGGTGCAGGCCAGTGGGGCTCCGCGCTGGCCCTGGGCGCCTCCTTTTTTGGCCTCGAGGCGACTGTTTACATGGTCAAGGTGAGTTATCACCAGAAACCATACAGGAGAGTGTTGATGGAAACCTGGGGCGCATCCGTCGTTCCCAGCCCGAGCGACAAGACGAACTCGGGAAGAAAGATTTTGAGCGAGGACCCCGACTCACTCGGAAGCCTTGGAATAGCGATCAGCGAAGCTGTTGAGGATGCGGCAACCAGGGAAGATACCTCGTATTCTCTCGGGTCCGTTTTAAATCATGTCCTCCTGCACCAGACGATAATCGGCCTGGAAGGGAAAAAGCAACTGGAGCTGGTCGGTGATTACCCTGATATCGTGATCGGCTGTTGCGGCGGTGGAAGCAACCTTGCAGGCATCGCCTTCCCCTTCTTGCAGGAGAAACTGACAGGGGGAAGAGAAGTTCGCGTGATCGCTGTTGAACCCGCTGCCTGCCCCACCCTTACAAAGGGGGTCTATGCCTACGATTTCGGGGATACGGCGCAGTTGACTCCCCTTGCAAAGATGTACACCCTTGGGCACGATTTCGTTCCGTCGGGGATTCACGCGGGTGGACTCAGGTATCACGGGGATGCACCTCTTATAAGCCAGCTCTACCAGGAGGGATTGATCGAAGCCCAGGCGTATCACCAGACAGAGATTTTCAAGAGCGCATCCATATTTTCCAAAAGCGAAGGCATCCTGTCGGCGCCCGAGACTGCTCACGCGGTACATTCGGCAATAGTGGAAGCGCGAAAGGCCGATGAGGAAGGGATCGAAAAAACCATACTTTTAAACCTGAGCGGTCACGGTTTCTTCGACCTAGCCGCATACGACGATTTTCTCTCGGGTAAGCTCATCGATTATGAATACCCTGAAGATAAAATCAGAGAGTCTCTCGCGAGACTGCCGAAGGTTGAGTAACAGAGCAGCGGAGCAGGGGCATTGTTCAGGGTAAAAATTTGCGGCATAACAAAGGCCCCCGACCTCGAGTTTGCAGGCCGGTTCGGTGCCGATGCGGCGGGTTTAAATTTTTACCCCGAGAGCCCGAGATATCTCGGCGTTGAAAAATGCAGGAATATCATCGGCTCAGCGGATTCTGCCCTCCGTTTCGTCGGAGTTTTCGTAAACGAAGACCCCGACTCCATAAACAGAGTGGCAGAGCATCTGGGCCTATCCTGTGTGCAGCTGTCGGGAGACGAAGATGAAAAAGTTGCCAACCGGGTGGAGAGGGAGAGCATAAAAGTGATACGGGCCGAAACGATAGATGATGTAAGGCGAGCCGAGCAATTCCCATCCCACTGGATCATGTTCGATACTCCGGTTCCGGGAGCATACGGAGGTTCAGGGCAGACTTTTGACTACGAGGTTCTCGTTGCAGCCAACATAAAGAGGCCGTTTCTCCTGGCCGGGGGGCTCACTCCAGACAATGTGGCAGCCATCGTTAAGATTGTCAGGCCCTCGGGTGTAGACGTGGCATCGGGAGTCGAGCATTCCCCGGGTGTGAAGGATCCAAAAAAGATGAGGGAGTTTATCAAAAACGCCAAGGAGGCACTTGATTTTGTCTGGCCATCAGAAGAGAAAACTCCCTGATTTGAAAGGTTACTTCGGCGATTTTGGCGGGAGGTACGTGGCCGAGACGTTGATGCCGGCGCTGAAAGACCTGGAGGGGGAATTCAAAGAGGCGAAGAAAGACAAGGACTTCAGGCGTGAGCTGAGAAGATATCTCACGGAATACGCCGGAAGACCCACCCCCCTGTATTTCGCCTCCAATATCTCGAAAAAGATCGGTGGAGTGAAGATCTACCTGAAGCGGGAAGACCTCTGCCATACGGGGGCCCACAAGATCAACAACACTATCGGGCAGGGAATTCTCGCGAAGAGGATGCGGAAGAAGCGTATCATAGCGGAGACCGGGGCAGGGCAGCACGGTGTCGCAACTGCGACGGTGTGCTCCATGCTGGGCCTCGAGTGCATCATTTACATGGGACTTGAAGACATGAAACGGCAGGAGATCAACGTCTTCAAAATGAGGCTGCTCGGTGCTACCGTCGTCCCCGTCCAATCGGGCTCCAAAACGCTCAAGGACGCCATGAACGAAGCGATCAGGGACTGGGTAACCAACGTTCGAACGACGTACTACATGATTGGATCAACGGCCGGGCCGCATCCCTATCCATGGTTGGTGAGATACTTTCAGTCGATAATCGGGCAGGAGGCGAAGCGGCAGATATTGAACCGGGAAAAGAGCCTTCCCCATACCCTTATTGCCTGTGTTGGAGGCGGGAGCAATGCCCTGGGCCTTTTCTACCCGTTCCTCTCACACAGAGGAGTGAACATGATCGGTGTCGAGGCTGCAGGTAAGGGCCTGAGAACGGGTCTTCATGCGGCAACTCTCGCAAAGGGCGGTGTTGGCGTTCTCCACGGGAGCAGGTCGTACGTGCTGATGGATAGAGATGGGCAGATAAAGGAAGCCCACTCGATTTCTGCAGGGCTCGATTATCCCGGCGTCGGCCCCGAGCACGCGTATCTCAAATCTACCGGCAGAGTAAAGTATGTTTCCGTGACGGACAGGGAAGCTGTAGACGCGTTTCACCTGCTTTCTGCGGAGGAAGGAATAATACCCGCCCTTGAATCGGCCCACGCGCTGGCTTACACGATGAAGTTTCCCAAAAATTCCGAGAATAAAGAGCCTGTCGTCGTTGTTAACCTGTCGGGAAGGGGAGATAAGGACGTGACAACGCTCATTGACCGAGGCTAGGGTGAACAGGATAGCCGCAAAATTTCAGAGCCTGAGAGAAAGAAAAGAAAAGGGCCTCGTTATCTATTTGACTGCCGGGGACCCCGACATGGAGACCTCACTCGAGCTCTTTCTCTGTGCCGCTGTCTCCGGGGCGGACATCCTGGAAGTGGGCATTCCCTTCTCAGACCCAATGGCCGACGGCCCGGTGATCCAGAGAGCTTTCGGCAGGGCTCTTGGAAGTGGCTGCTCCCTCAAAAAAACACTGAATCTCGTGAGGAAGCTGAGAGAAATTGTCGATACCCCGGTTGTCCTTTTCGGTTACCTGAACCCGATACTTGCATATGGTGCGGAATATTTTTTCAGGGACTGTAAAAGCGCGGGAGTTGATGGTATCTTGATAGTAGACCTGCCGCTTGAGGAGTGGGGTAATTACAGAAGGTACGCCGATGCACATGATATCGCGTGGATAGGGCTGGTCACCCCCGCCTCCGGTGAAAGGAGGACGAAGGTGATCGCAGACGGCACGTCCGGCTTCGTCTATGTCGTATCGGTAACCGGCATAACCGGTACGCGAAACAGGTTGCCCGGTGAATACAAAAAAGCAGTTCGGCTGGTGAAAAAAAGTGTCGACACCCCTGTGGTGGTGGGATTTGGCATATCGACCCCGGAGATGGCGCAGTCGGTAGCGCGGGTATGCGATGGTGTTGTCATCGGCAGTGCTTGCGTGAAAATGGTGGAAAAGTACAAAAGTAACAGGGAAGCTCTTATAAAAAACATCGCCGCTTTTGTAGAAAAAACAAAATTGAGGATTCGGGATGGCAATCTTTAAGGGTAGGAAAAAAAGCATGAACGAAAAGAAGACCAGGGTTCCGGAAAACCTGTGGATCAAATGCGAAAAATGCCTGGAGATCATATACCGGAAGGAAGTGGAGAGAAATCTCAATGTATGCCCGAAATGCAAGTACCACTTCAGGATTTCCGTCTCCCAGCGGATTGAAAGCCTTCTCGAGGAAGGCAGTTTCAGTGAATTTGGAGCAGAATACCAGTCGGAGGATATTCTCGGTTTCAAAGACACCAGGAAATATACCGAAAGGCTCAAGGAAGCGAGCGTCAAAACGGGCCGCAACGAGGCGGTCATAACGGGAACGGGCAGGATTTGGGATATTGAAATCGTTCTGGCCGTTTTTGATTTTTCCTTCCTCGGCGGCTCCATGGGGTGTATCGTCGGAGATAAAGTTACCATAGCAATGGAAGAGGCGACGCGCAGAAGGATACCGCTCGTCATCGTTAGCGCATCGGGGGGGGCGAGAATGCAGGAGGGAACGCTGTCCCTGATGCAAATGGCAAAAACCTGTGCGGCCCTGAAAAAGTTCGACAACGAAGGCTTGCCCTACATTAGCATTCTGACTGATCCCACAACGGGTGGTGTGGCGGCGAGCTTCGCCATGCTCGGCGACGTCATCATCGCCGAACCCGGGGCGCTCATCGGCTTTGCCGGCCCGCGGGTTATCGAGCAGACGATTAAACAGAAGCTCCCCGAAGGTTTCCAAAGAGCAGAATTTCTGCTCGAGCACGGTACGATCGACATGATCGTGGACAGGACTCAATTGAAACAGACGGTGTATGACCTGTTCAAGTACATGCATTCGAACAAAAGAGAAAAAGGCGAACAAAATCCCTCTCCTTCCTCACAAAGGTGATGACGGGCTCAGCGGGGATCATCAAGCCAGGCCTCGAGAGGATTTTTATTCTTTTGAAGTACCTCGGTAACCCGCAGGAGAAGTTCTCCTCCATTCGAATCGCAGGGACGAACGGAAAAGGGTCGACAGCCTACTTTCTGAACAGCGTTCTTATCAAAACTGGTGCAACGACCGGTCTATATACGTCTCCCCATATTCGGAAACCTGAAGAGCGCATACGGGTTTCAAACGCGCTCTATGAGGGAGACCTGCTTCATGACATGGGGGAACTGGAAAAAAGCGTTCTCTCTTCCCTCCCAAAGCTGTTAAGGGATAGGCCGACTTTTTTTGAGCTCGCCACGGCTGTTGCACTGGACTATTTTCGGCAAAAGAGGGTAGATGTGGCGGTGCTGGAAACGGGTCTCGGCGGAAGGCTGGATGCGACGGCAATTGCCGGCAATATCGGGGACGTTCTCACCGATGTTTCCCTCGATCACACTGAATATCTCGGAAACTCGATCGAGGAGATCTTGCTGGAAAAAATCGGGCATGTGAAAGGGATGTTTCTCGTTTCCAGCTCGCTTCCCCACTACCTGGGTAATCTTGTAAAGAATAGATGTAAAAAAACAGGTTGCCATTTGAGCGTCCTGGGACGGAATTTTTTTTTCGAGAAGCTGGGAAACGGTGCATTCAATTTTACTTCGAATAGTGTTACCTTAAAGAAACTCTGGAAGACATCTCCAGGCGACTTCCAATATAGAAACGCTGCGATTGCCGCGGCTGCAGCTTTGAAGCTCGGCGATCATTGTCGAATAGAATTTGAAAAACTGAGCACAGCAATCAGGGAGGGAATAAAGCAAACCTGCATACCGGCAAGATTCGAGATGGTTTCAAATGATCCCCTTGTGTTGCTCGATGTGGGTCACAACTATCTCTCATCCTGGACGCTTCGTCACGAGCTGGTCAAAATGAGGCGGGAGAATGGACATAAGACCGTCTGTGTTTTTACCATGATGAGAAACAGAAATCCCGTTCCCTTTTTAAAATCCCTCCTCGGCGTAACCGACCTGTT
>WVXK01000048.1:69092-75871 GCA_011773515.1 Deltaproteobacteria bacterium | reverse complement strand
CAGGCCTTGTTTTCCTAACGGGGTCTTTTGTTACCGCGGAAAACTACTACACGTTTACGGATAGCTATGAAGCGCTGGCGCAAAAGGGTTAGAGCACAAATACATATATGTGTCCTGCTCTCCATCTGTGGGTATGCTTTCAATGTTTTCGCACTCGAGTTGCCTCCTCCTTCCGTTTTAAAAAATTTCCTGAATTTCGACGCGGAAAAAATTTCCATTTCGAAAGAAAGGGGAGTTTTGGAGGCAACAGGGGGGGTGCAGATGGAATACGAGGGAAAAGAGATCAAGGCCGGGAAGTTGACATACTATTTCGAAAAAGAAGTTCTCGAGCTGGACGGTGGCGTTACCTTCATCGATGAGGACATAGAATTTTCATTCTCGAGAGTAACGATAAACGTCAAAGAGAAAAGTTCCGTTCTCTACGACGGCTATATTCACGTCAAGAGCGAGCACCTCATCGTGAGCGCCGAAAGATTTGAAGAGCTCACAAAGGACAGATACAGGATTTTCAAAGCCAAATTTACCACCTGTGACGCGTGTGAAAAGGCTGACTGGCGCATAAAAATAAGGAGAGGAACTTTGACGCTGGGAGGATATGCAACGGGAATGGGAATTTCGCTCGATATCAGGGACAGGCCTTTTTTCTGGTTTCCCTATGCATTTTTCCCGGCTAAAACCGACCGCGAATCAGGCTTTTTGCTCCCCAAGTTCTCCACAAGCAGGACGAAAGGTAACAGGGTGGAGCTTCCCTTCTATATCGTTACATCGGATTTCTCCGATTTTACCCTGAACCTGGACCATATGTCGAAGAGGGGATTCAAGCCAGAGGGGGACTTAAGGTACCGGCTCACAGAGAAATCAAAGGGAAGGATCGAGGGTGCGTACATCAATGACAGGGAGTTTGACGATGAGCGGTACCGGGTTCGGTATGAAAGCAACGTGACGGGTGAATTCCCCTTTTTCGCAACCACCAATGTAGATTACCCTTCAGACGAAGATTACTACACGGACTTTGAGGAAGATATCTACCTGCGCTCTTCCAGGCAGGTGATCAGTGATCTCTCGACGGGATATGAGGAAAAAGATCTCTATTTCGAGGTGTATGGAACCTACACCGAGGATCTCTTTCCCGTCGGAGATAAAAGTGAGACCGTGCAGCTGCTTCCCGCCGTCCGGGCTGCTTTGCGGAAAACGAAGTTTCTCCGTCACTTCTTTACCAGCGGAAATCTGGAAATAAAAAATTTTTATACCTCTGCCGATGGGTCAACACAGAAGGGAAATATCGATTTTGCTGCCGAAATCCCCATCAAAATTGGGAACGTCCTCATTTTTCACGCATACTCAAACATTGTCGACGGATTCTATTACTACGACGGCCCGCAGGGGGGCAAAGAAACGGAAAATTTCGCATACTGGGACAACCGCGGGACGCTAAAGACGTCCCTTTCCAAAAGGTACGCCAGGAAAGCCCGTGAGTTCGTGCACAGACTGGACCCTTACCTTACCCTCCAAAAGACACAGCGCCTTTCCGGTTTTTCCCCCCTGGTCATAGAACCTACAGACAGGGCCCCTGAGAAAGAGAGGATCATCTTCGGCATCAGGAACACCTTCACGAGTATCTATGGAAAGAACGACATCAGGGATACAGGGGGTTTCGTCGTTAAGTATTCTTACGATTTTGAGAGAAACGTTGACAGCTCAACAAATCTCATTGATCCCTTCTCTGAATATTTCAGGACCTATCAGGATCAGATCGATATCGCCGTCGACGGGACTCTCTCCGGGGACCTGAGATCCGATCTGTATTTCGAAGGATACCTGAAAGCAACCGCAAATCTTGACCTGAGCACGGAGGGTTTTTACGATACCAGAGGGGGAGTCGTGGACAAGTTATCTTTTGGATTGAATTACGACAACAAAGATAATACGTTCATATCAATGATGGTGAGACACACCAGATCGCTTGCCACAGACCTGAATCTTGGCTATAACAACAGGATCATCAGGTGGTTGCGGGTCAAGGGTTGGCTCAACTATTCACTCAAGGACGATGTGGTTATCGAGAACACTTCTTTCTTTGAATATATTCCCAGAAGCGAGTGCTGGAGTTTAACATTCGGTGTGAGCAGAAAAACGAGGCCGGCTGAGACATCCTATTCACTCTTTTTCTCTCTCAGGGGGCTGGGGGCAATAGGCAAATAGGAGAAAGGGTATGAAAGGTCTGATCTTGAGTGGAGGAAAGGGAACGAGGTTGAGGCCGCTGACCTACACGAGCGCCAAACAGCTGATACCCGTGGCGAACAAGCCGGTGCTCGAGTACTGCATCGATGCCATGCGCGAGGCGAACATCGAAGATGTGGGAATCGTTGTCGGCGAGACGAAAAAGGAGATCGTCGAAGCCGTTGGAGACGGGTCCCGGTACGGGCTGAAAGTCTCGTATATCGAGCAGGACGCCCCTCTCGGGCTTGCTCATGCAGTCATGGTTTCCGAGGAGTTCATCGGCAAGAGCAGTTTCGTCATGATGCTGGGCGACAACCTGATAATGGACGGAATTGCCCGATTTGTAGAAAGTTTCGACAAGGATAACGCAAACAGCCATATACTCCTTGCAAAAGTTCAAAATCCGAACCAGTTCGGCGTTGCCGTGATAAAGGACGATAAAGTGGTAGATCTGATCGAAAAACCCAAGGAATTTATTTCCGACCTGGCACTTGTCGGCGTGTATCTCTTTGACGATAAGATATTCGAAGCGGTAACACAAATACGGCCATCCTTCCGTGGGGAGCTTGAGATAACGGATGCAATTGCATGGCTGATCAAGAACGGCTATACCGTGTCGCACCACCTCGTTTCTGGATGGTGGAAGGATACGGGAAAACTGGAAGATATCCTCGAGGCGAACAGAATGGTTCTCGACAAGATTGAGATGCGCGTTGAGGGAGAAATAGACGGGAATTCAACGGTTGAGCTGAAAGTGGTGGTGGAAAAGGGTGCAAGAATCGTGAACAGCAGAATACGGGGCCCAGCCATCATCGGCCGGGACTCAGTCATCGAGGATTCCTACATAGGTCCGTTCACCGCCATCGCGGCCGGTTGCGTGGTAAAGGGAGTAGAAATCGAACAGAGCATCATTATGGACGAGTGCGAAATCGTCGATGCCGGCGCACGCATATCAGATTCCCTTCTGGGAAAAAACGTTATTATCCGGAAAACTGCAGGACTCCCCAAAACCATGCAGATAATGGCAGGGGACAGTTCGATGATAATCATTCCTTAACAACAGGAGGGTGTATGATATCCGGTGTCGAGATAAAAAAACTGAAGGTCATCCCTGATGAACGGGGCAGGCTGATGGAGATACTCCGCAGCGATGATGACCTCTTTTTACAATTTGGCCAGGTCTATATGACAACGGGGTATCCGGGAGTCGTCAAGGCGTGGCACTATCACAAGAATCAGTGGGATAACTTCTGCGTTGTGAGAGGGATGCTGAAGGTGGTCCTTTACGATGGCAGGGAGGATTCGCCAACCAAGGGTAACATCATGGAGCTGTTCATGGGGGAATATAACCCAATCCTGGTTAGGATTCCGCCGAAGGTCTTCCATGGGTTCAAGTGTGTCAGCGATCAGGAGGCCCTCCTCATAAATATCCCGACGGAAAAATATAATCACGACTCCCCCGATGAGTTCAGAATACACCCGCATGATAACGATATCCCATACTCATGGGAGAGGAAGGATGGCTGATGAACATATTCGTGGCCGGCGGGGCGGGATTTATCGGAACAAACTACATCAGGTATATGCTAACCAGATATCAGGATGTGTCGATTACCAATTTCGACTACCTTACCTATGCAGGAAACCTCAAGAATCTCATGGATGTTGAAAGCGACCCGAGATATCGTTTTGTCAGGGGGGACATCGCTGACATAGGCACGGTTGATGAGAATCTCTCAGAAAAAGTCGACGTTGTCGTAAACTTTGCCGCGGAATCACACGTGGACAGGAGCATAGAAGACCCGACCCTCTTTGCCCGAACCAATGTTCTCGGCACCGGTGTCCTCCTCCACGTTGCAAGAAGCAAAAAGATACCCAGATTCGTTCAGATTTCTACCGATGAGGTTTACGGGTCTCTCGGAAAAGCAGGTTATTTCACGGAGAGCACGCCGCTTGCACCCAACAGCCCCTATGCGGCATCGAAAGCTTCAGCGGATCTGATTGCACGCGCCTTTTTTAAGACGTATGGTTATCAGGTCATCATAACGAGGTGCTCGAACAATTATGGGCCGTATCAGTTTCCCGAGAAGCTCATACCCCTTTTTGTAACGAACGCCCTTGAGGACAAGCCTCTCCCCCTCTACGGAGACGGCCTGAATATAAGAGACTGGATCTACGTTACCGATCACTGCGAGGCTATCGATATGGTCGCTCGAAACGGGATACCGGGAGAAGTCTACAACATCGGCGGCGAAGAGGAAAAAGCAAACATCGACATCACGCGATCTATCCTTGACCTGCTCGGTAAACCTCACAGTCTCATAAAATATGTTGCGGACAGACCGGGCCACGACCGCCGGTATGCCATGGATATCTCCAAGATAAACAAAGAGCTCGGCTTCACACCAAAGACAAATTTCAACGACGGATTACGCAGTACCATTGCGTGGTACAGGGAAAATGACTCCTGGTGGAGGGATGTGAAGAGCGGTGAGTATATTCAATATTATCAAAAGATCTACGGAAAAAAGCTCGAGAAAGAGGAAGGTCCTCATACTCGGGGCTGAGGGAATGTTTGGCCATGACATGTTCAACGTCCTCTATGATTCTTATGACGTGGTGGGAAAAACCAGGAGAGAAGTCGACGTAACGCTCTTTTCCGACGTGTCCAGATCCATACGATCCCTTAACCCGGACATTGTCGTCAACGCTTCGGGTTACACGCGTGTTGACGATGCCGAGGATAACAGGGAAGAGGCGATGAACGTCAATTCCCATGCGCTGAGAAATATTGCAACAGTGTGCAAGGAAAAAGGGTCCGTGCTCGTTCACATCAGCACCGACTTTGTTTTCGACGGCAAATCGGATCGTCCCTACACGGAAGATGACCTTCCATCCCCGATCAACGCCTATGGAGAATCAAAGCTCGGAGGAGAAAGGGAGGTGATCGCATCGGGGTGTGAATACCTCATAATAAGGACCCAGTGGCTGTTCGGTTCCCGGGGAAAAAACTTTGTTTTTTCGATCATCGACAGGCTGATAAAAAGCCGCGAAGTCTCTGTTGTGGATGACCAGTGCGGTTGTCCAACCTACACCCTTGACCTGGCCTTTGCGGCCGAAAAGCTTATCGATCGCAACCAGCGGGGAATATTTCACTTTTCCGGCGATGGAGCAGTTACCTGGTACGGTTTTGCCTGCAAAATTGCCGAGCTCAGCATTCCCGGAGAGGTGAGAATAATTCCCATCGAAAGCGCCGACCTTTCCCTTAAAGCCCGTCGTCCTCGAGACAGCGTGTTGTCCAAGGAGAAGTACAGGAAAGCGACGGGAGAGGACCCGAGACACTGGGAAGTGATGCTCAGGGATTTTCTGAAAAAAACCTATGAAGGCGGCGTTGCATGGTAGGAACGAGAGCAGCACCCCACTCATGCGCACGCGGTATGACCTGGCTGCCAGGCCACGTTCGATTTTCTTGAAAATCTTTAAAAACTAACTATTTTTTCTTTTTTCGCCTTGATGGGGGAAGAAAAGGCCGAGATTTCACAAAAATGTCTTCCCTGTCCCTTTCAAGGAAACGATCATAATGCACTGCCGCTCCAAAACTCCGTTGCCCGGCGTTAAAGCTCACGAAAAAAACAGGGGATAATGATTTACCTTCAGGACTATTTTGCGCGACAGGCAGGTCACTATATAGTAAAATTAAGAATTTGAATTTTTATCGACGCATACGATGAAAAAGCGAATCAGGAACTTTGCGATAATTGCCCATATCGACCACGGTAAGTCGACTTTAGCAGACCGGCTCCTGGAGCTCACGGGTACGATATCCCAGCGGGAAAAAGTGAACCAATTTCTCGACTCCATGGACCTTGAGAGGGAGCGGGGGATAACCATCAAAGCCCAGACCGTGAGGATCGGCTACACTGCAGCCGATGGAGACTACTATTTCCTCAACCTCATAGATACTCCCGGCCACGTTGATTTCTCATATGAAGTATCACGGAGTCTCGCCGCATGCGAGGGAGCGCTTTTGATCGTGGATGCAACACAGGGTGTAGAGGCGCAGACCCTTTCCAACGTTTATCAGGCAGTAGACCAGGAGCTGGAGATAGTCCCGGTAATCAACAAAATTGACCTTCCAAACGCTGATCCGGAGAGTGTGAAAAGGGAAATAGAAGAGATAATAGGCCTCGATACGGAACATCTCGTTCTGGCGAGCGCCAAGACGGGAGAAGGGACACAAGAAATCCTTGAAAAAATCGTGAGCGTCATCCCACCGCCGGCTGGAGTGGATGATGATCCCCTGAAAGCCCTCGTGGTCGATTCGTGGTTTGATTCCTACCAGGGAGTTGTTACCTTGATCAGGGTTTTCGACGGTAAGCTTTCAACGGGGGACAGGGTAAAACTCATGTCGACCGGCAAGTCGTTCGAAGTGGCAAAAATAGGCGTTTTCAATCCCTATGCGACGGTTGTAAATCAGCTCGGGGCAGGTGAGGTAGGCTTTTTCATAGCCGGAATCAAAGACGTGAGGGAGGTAAACGTTGGCGATACCGTCACCATCG
>WVXK01000048.1:64766-69015 GCA_011773515.1 Deltaproteobacteria bacterium | reverse complement strand
TTTTCTTCGGACCCGGAAACCTCAACGGCGTTGGGTTTTGGTTTTCGATGCGGCTTTCTCGGACTCCTGCACATGGAAATAATACAGGAACGGCTCGAGAGGGAATTCGGGATAGACCTGATAACGACCGCGCCAACGGTTCGCTACCGGGTGTCTATGAAAAATGGCGAGTTTCTGGAAATTGACAGTCCGTCACATCTGCCCTCGCAGGCGGAGATGAATTATCTGGAGGAACCCGTCATTACCGCTACGATACATCTGCCCACGGAATACCTGGGGAATATTCTGAAAATATGCGAAGACAAAAGAGGCATCCAGAAAGATTTGAAGTTTGTCCCGGGTAAAAGGGTGATTGTCACATATGACCTGCCTCTCAATGAGATCGTCCTCGATTTTTATGACAGGCTCAAGACGGCTTCGCGAGGATATGCGTCTTTAGATTATGACTTCAAGGGTTACCAGGAATCTGATCTCGTTCTTCTCGATATACTCATCAATAAAGAAAAAGTTGACGCACTCTCGACGATCGTCCATCGACAAAAGGCTTACAGGAGGGGGCGGGAACTCGGTGAGAGATTGAAAGAGCTGATTCCGAGACAGATGTTTGACGTTGTCATTCAGGCGGCAATTGGCTCAAAGGTCATCGCCCGCGAAACGATAAAAGCCATGCGAAAAAATGTTCTCGCAAAATGTTACGGAGGAGACGTTACGAGAAAAAGGAAGCTTCTGGAGCGGCAAAAGGAGGGGAAAAAAAGGATGAAGCAGGTTGGCACCATTGAAATCCCCCAGGAAGCTTTTTTGGCAATCCTCAAGATAAAGGAATAAGGGATGAATGATAAAATCGGGAATACGGATAAGACTGACGGCCAAGTGGCAAAAAAGAGCACGTTCAGGGAATACCTCGAAGCCCTCATAATTGCGCTGATTATTGCCCTGTTTATCAGGACCTTTATCGTTCAGGCTTTCAAGATACCTTCCGGTTCGATGGAATCGACCCTTCTCATTGGCGACCATATTTTCGTTAACAAGTTTATCTATGGCATCAGGATCCCTCTGCTCGGCAAAAGGATATTTGCTTTCAAGAAGCCGCAGCGAAGAGACGTGATCGTTTTCGTATTTCCCGAGGACAAATCGAAAGATTTCATCAAAAGGGTGGTCGGCATTGAAGGTGATGTCGTCGAAATCAAAGATAAGCGGCTTTACGTGAACGGAGAGTTGCAGGATGAGCCATACACCCAGTTTGTTGAAGAGAACAGGATCATTCCCAAGAGGGACAACTTCGGCCCTTTGCGGATCCCCGAGGGAAAGATCTTCGTTGAAGGAGACAACAGGGACAGGAGTTACGACTCGCGTTTTTGGGGGTTCGTCGACATAAACGAAGTCATCGGCAAGGCATTCATAATTTATTTCTCGATAAAAAAAACGCCGGAGGACAGATGGTTCGAGTTCTGGAAGTGGCCGGGGCGCATCAGGTGGGGGAGAGTGGGAGACTTTATACGCTGACTCTGTCCATGCATGCCTTCCGCTCAAAAAAATGTGCTGGGGGTGAGGATGCCGCAAGAGCATTTTTATTGACCTTCACAACAGAGAGTGATATAGTTGTTAGACCTTTTAAGCTGATCCAGTGAGGCCAGCAAAGGAGAAAACGTGATCCCGGTTGCTCTGTTTACCTAACCTTCTCGGAACGGGCGAGAGGGTTTTTTTTTGTCCGTAAACAGCTGAAGCCATGGAGGATTTATGCCGAGGGAGCAGAAAAAAATTCTCATGGACGGCAAAGGAATCGACAGGGCCTTGTCCCGCATCGCTCACGAAATTCTTGAAAAAAACAAAGGGGCAGGAGACCTCGTGCTCATCGGAGTATGCACCGGCGGGATTCCCCTTGCAGATATCCTCAAGCAGAAAATCAGGAAGATCGAGGGGGTAGAAGTTCCCTCGGGTTACATTGATATTACGTTGTACCGAGACGACCTTTCACGGATCGGCTATCATCCGAGGCTCAAGAAGACAGAGATTACATTTCCCATAGATGAGCGCGTCGTAGTCCTCGTCGATGACGTTCTCTTCACGGGGCGAACCATACGGGCGGCCATGGATGCCCTTATCGATTTCGGGAGGCCACGTTCAATTCAGCTGGCTGTGCTGATCGACAGGGGTCACAGGGAGCTTCCCATACGGGCTGATTATGTGGGACGCAACGTACCCACATCGGTGACCGAGCTCGTCAATGTGAACATGACGCAGACCCTGGATGAGTGGAGCGTTGATATTCGGGAGAGAAGCCAAGATGATTGAATCACTGAGAGCCAAAGACTTGCTGGGAATAAAGGAGATGGAGCGGGATGAGATAGAGTTGATCCTGGAGACGGCCAAATCGATGGAAGAGATAATGTCCCGTGACATAAAGAAAGTTCCTTCGCTGAGAGGGAAAACGGTGGTTAATCTCTTTTTCGAGCCGAGCACGAGGACACGAACATCCTTTGAAATTGCCGGGAAGAGGCTCTCTGCCGACGTGATAAACTTTACCTCCACTGCCAGCAGCGTTAAAAAGGGAGAGACGCTTTTGGACACGGCGAGAAACATAGAGGCGATGAAACCGGATATCCTTGTCATAAGGCACTCTGCTTCAGGTGCGCCATACTTTCTGTCAAGCAAAATGAATGTTGCCATCGTCAATGCGGGTGACGGGAAGCACGAGCATCCCACGCAGGGGCTGCTGGACATCTATACGCTGAGAAAAATGAGGGGATCACTGGAGGGTGCGGAGGTGCTCATACTGGGAGACGTCCTCCACAGCCGTGTTGCGAGGTCCGATATACCGGCGCTCAAAAAACTGGGAGCACGTGTTACGGTCTGCGGTCCCTCGACGCTCATACCGAGATGGTGGCAATCGCTGGGAGTGGAGGCCACCTGGGATCTCGACGAAGCCATAAAGGGGAAGGATATCATCATTGTGCTGCGAATCCAGCTCGAGAGGATGCAGTCAAGCTACTTCCCCTCGATAAGGGAATACGTCAAATATTTTGGCCTGAACAGGGAGCGTTTTGCCAAAGCCAGGGAGGATGCGATTATCATGCACCCCGGTCCTGTCAACAGGGGCTGGGAAATCTCCGATGAGCTCGTTGATTGCGAGAAATCGGTTGTCCTGCAGCAAGTAGAGTCAGGCGTTGCCGTGAGAATGGCAGTTCTTTACCTGCTCTCGGCAGTGAAGGAGAAAACCGCGCTATAACAGGGAGGGCAGATGATCGTTTTTCGAGGCGGCACGGTGGTGGATTATGCGTCGGACACGCTGGATACACGGGATATATTCGTGGAGAAAGGCAAAATAGTCAAACTGGCCAGGAGTGACCAGTTTCCGGCGGAAGGAGACTTTGAGATCATCGATATATCGGGCCTGCATGTGATGCCGGGCTTTATCGACCTGCACAGCCACCTGAGGGAACCGGGTTACGAATGGAAGGAGGATATCGTAAGCGGAACAAAGGCTGCCGCCGCCGGTGGCTTTACATCGGTTGTCTGCATGGCCAACACCGATCCTGTGAACGACAACCCGGAAATTACACGCTATATTATCGAGAAAGCAAGGAAAAAAGGTTTGGTCAAGGTATTTCCGGTAGCCTCGATCACCCACAATCTGGAGGGTAAAGAGCTCACTGACTTTGGAGAACTTCTTGAATCAGGAGCGATAGCCCTTTCCGATGATGGCAAACCCATTATGGACTCCCTTATCATGATGCGGGCGATGGATTACAGCAAAATGTTCGACGCCTTGCTCATACTTCACGAGGAGGATGCCGGCCTCAGTGAAGGGGGATGCATGAACGAGGGGGAGACCTCAGCGGTATTGGGACTCACCGGTGTCCCCCCTGTTTCCGAGGAGATCATGATTGCCAGGGATATCCTCCTTGCAGAATACACGGGTGCGAGAATCCACATAGCCCATCTTTCGACGAAACGGGGCATTGACTTGATACGGGATGCAAAGGAAAGGGGAGTCAGAGTCACGGCCGAAACAGCTCCCCACTATCTTACCCTTACGGAAAGAGAGGTTTTGGGATACAACACGAAGGCGAAGATGAATCCCCCCTTGAGGAAAGAGGACGACAGAAGGGCCCTTCTGGCCGCAATCGTGGACGGCACGATTGAGTGCGTTGCAACTGACCATGCACCCCATGAGGATCTGGTAAAAAGCTGCGAGTTCGAGGAGGCTGCCAACGGTATCATCGGTTTCCAGACAGCCTTTCCGCTCCTC
>WVXK01000048.1:51448-64711 GCA_011773515.1 Deltaproteobacteria bacterium | reverse complement strand
GACCTGGCCATCGTGGACCTGAATGCGAGGTACACCTTTACCGAGGATATGATTTTATCCAGGTCGAGGAACTCGCCCTTTATCGGCAGGAAGATGAGGGGAAAAGTAAAGATGACTGTCGTAAACGGGAAAGTGGTATATCGGGACAGCCAGGCGAATGGTTCATGAAAGGCGCATATTTGGCATTGGAAAATGGTTCTTTTTTTGAGGGATTTTCCTTCGGTGCCGCTGGAGAGACGTCTGGAGAGGTCATATTCAATACCGGGATGACCGGGTACCAGGAGATTCTCACAGACCCCTCTTACCGGGGGCAGATCGTCCTCATGACCTATCCGCAGATAGGCAATTACGGGGTCAACGATGAAGACGTCGAATCCGTAAGGCCGTGGGTAGAGGGATTCATCGTCAGGGAGTACTGGGACGAGCCCTCCAACTGGAGATCCCGGGAATCACTCGGCTCCTATTTGAGCAGGCATGGCATCGTCGGGATCTGGGGAATCGACACGAGAATGATCACCCGGATGATTAGGGAAGAGGGGGCCATGCGAGGATTCATTTCTACCGAGATTAGCGAACGGGGCACCCTCGTTGAAAAGGCAAGAAATGCAGAAAAGATAGAGGGGCGCGATCTCGTCCAGCAGGTTACCTGCCGTGAACCATATGAGTGGATCCACGGAGATTGGGATATATTGAAAGGGTACGGCAAGGCAGAGGAATATAGACAGAAATTCAAGAAGATACCGCATGTTGGCGTTATCGACTGCGGTGTCAAATTGAATATCCTCAGGCAGCTCGTTTCTCATGGGTTCAGGGTCACGGTTTTTCCTGCCCACACCCACTTTGATACGCTTCATGGTGAAAAGCTGGATGCCCTGTTCATATCGAATGGGCCCGGTGACCCCATGGGAGTTCCGTACGTGGTGGAGACGGTGAGAAGATCTCTCGGGAAACTCCCCATATTTGGGATCTGCCTTGGTCATCAGATACTCGGATTGGCACTCGGAGGAAGGACGTATAAGCTGAAGTTCGGACATCACGGCGTAAATCAGCCGACTCTCGACCTTGAAACCGGGAAAGTTCAGATAACGAGTCAGAACCACAATTTTTCTGTCGACGCCAGTTCCATTGAAGAGCGGGCAAAGATAACCCACATCAACCTGAACGACAAGACCGTTGAGGCGCTGGCAATACCCGATTTGAATGTTTTTTCTGTCCAGTATCACCCCGAGGCATCGCCGGGGCCGCACGATTCCCGGTACATTTTTAACCGGTTTTACGAGCATATGGAGAGCATGTGGTCATGATGCTTTGTGAAATCCCCTTTTCTTGAATTTCCATGAAAGAGAGGAGGACGAAAGGAGTTGAGCGGTGGCCGGCCATACCCACCCGAGAGCGGCTCTTTGACGGCACGGGGGCGCTTCACCGGGAAAGAAATATGTTTTAGATTGTGAGGAAAATAAGATTTTCTTTGATCTTTCGGCGATGAAGGAGGAATTCTAAAACAGTGCCCAGGAGGGGCGACATAGAGAGCGTTATGATCATCGGCTCGGGTCCGATAATCATCGGACAGGCCTGCGAGTTCGATTATTCGGGTACGCAGGCATGCAAGGCATTGAAAGAAGAGGGATACCGGGTGATCCTCGTGAACTCGAACCCTGCCACGATCATGACCGACCCTGGATTCGCAGACAGAACATACATCGAGCCCCTGATTCCTCGCTTTGTTGAAAAAATAATCGAACGCGAGAAACCGGATGCCCTTCTCCCCACGATCGGCGGGCAGACGGCTCTCAACTTAGCCGTTGCCCTCAGTGAGCAGGGAGTGCTCGAGCGGTTCGGCGTAGAGCTCATAGGCGCGAGTGTCGAGGCTATCAACAAAGCCGAAGACAGGGACCTGTTCAGGCTTTCAATGGAGCGGATCGGTCTTCGAATCCCGAGAAGCAGATACGTAAGCTCGATGGGTGAGGCCATTCGTTCTGTCGACTATGTGGGTTTTCCTGCAGTGATCAGGCCATCTTTTACCCTCGGCGGCACAGGCGGTTCAATCGCTTACAACAGGGAGGAATTCGAGGAGATGGTCAAATGGGGCCTCGATGCGTCGCCAAAGGGGACCATACTCGTTGAGGAATCGGTTGCCAACTGGAAAGAGTTCGAGCTCGAAGTGATGAGAGACGCAAACGACAACGTAGTGATCATTTGCTCCATTGAAAACGTCGATCCCATGGGGATCCACACAGGCGACAGCATCACCGTGGCACCCGCACAAACCCTTACGGACAAGGAATATCAGATCATGCGTGACGCGGCGATATCGATCATCAGGGAGATCGGCGTAGACACAGGAGGGAGCAACATACAGTTCGCGATAAAGCCGGATACGGGGGAGATGGTGGTCATAGAGATGAACCCGAGGGTCTCGAGATCATCGGCTCTTGCATCGAAGGCAACGGGCTATCCCATTGCAAAGATAGCAGCCAAGCTTGCAGTCGGATATACGCTTGACGAGTTGAAAAACGACATAACGAAGGAGACCCCGGCGTCCTTTGAGCCCTCGATAGATTACGTGGTAACGAAGATTCCCCGTTTTACCTTCGAGAAGTTTCCCCAGACCGATGACCGCCTGGGGACACAGATGAAGTCCGTGGGGGAGGCCATGGCAATAGGGCGGACCTTCAAAGAGTCTCTCCAGAAGGCGATCCGCTCACTTGAAAGTGACCTAAATGGGCTCGATGACCCTCTGGACAGGGGAATCGATGAGGCACGGCGGGTTGAACTCATCGAGGAGAAACTCAAGCAGCCAAACAGCAAGATGATCCTTTATATCGGAGAGGCTTTCAGGCAGAATTTAACGGTCCAGAGGATACACGAACTGTCGGGCATTGACCCCTGGTTTCTCATAAACATCAGACAGATTGTCGAGGAGGAAGAGATCATCCGCGGCCTGGCCGAAGATTTCAAAATAGCCGTAAATGGAGGGAATCCTTCGCCCTGGCTTGACGGGTACATGAGAAAGATCAAGAGCATGGGGTTCTCGGATGCGAAAGTATCAGAGCTGGCGGGAGTAAAGGAGGCTGATTTTCATGCCCTGAGGAACAAGCTTGGTGTTCGCCCCGTGTACAAACTCGTCGATACCTGTGCCGCAGAGTTTGAGGCATATACGCCTTACCTCTATTCCACCTACGAGATGGAAGATGAATCCGTCAGGAACGAGGGCAGGAAAGTGGTTATCCTCGGTGCCGGGCCGAACAGGATCGGGCAGGGCATCGAGTTCGACTATTGCTGCGTCCAGAGCGTTTTTGCCCTTCGGGAAGAGGGGTACGAGACGATCATGGTCAATTGCAATCCCGAAACGGTGAGCACCGATTACGATACATCGGACAAGCTTTACTTCGAGCCGCTCACCTTCGAGGATGTGATCCGGATCGTCGAGCAGGAGGACCCGGACGGTGTCATTGTCCAGTTCGGGGGGCAAACCCCCCTCAAGTTAACCGTTCACCTTGCAAGGGCGGGAGTGAAAATCCTGGGGACACCGCCTGAGTCAATAGATATGGCAGAGGACAGAGAGCTGTTTTCCGCCATGCTGAGGCGGCGGGGACTCGAGCAGCCCCCCAACGGGACTGCAACTTCCATCGAAGGGGCGAGAGAGGTGACGCGTTCGATCGGCTTTCCCGTTCTCATCAGGCCTTCCTATGTGCTCGGGGGCAGGGCCATGGAAATCATTCATGACGAGGAGTCCCTCATACGATATATGAAGGAAGCCGTTGTCGTATCCGGTGAACGTCCTGTTCTCATAGACAGGTTTTTGGAAGATGCCATCGAGATAGACGTGGATGCCATTTCCGACGGAAAGGATACCGTGGTGGCAGGCATCATGGAGCACATAGAGGAGGCAGGCGTACACTCCGGTGACAGCGCATGCTCCCTCCCCCCCTATTCACTCAAAAGTCATGTCATCGAGGAAATAGTCAGGCAGACGAAAGCCATTGCGAGAGAGCTCTCCGTGGTTGGCCTGATGAACGTACAGTTTGCTCTGAAAGATGATGATTTATACATCCTGGAGGTGAACCCGAGAGCCTCGAGAACCATCCCTTTCGTCAGCAAGGCCATTGGAGTCTCGCTTGCCAAGCTTGCAACGAAAGTCATGATCGGTAGAACGTTAGAGGACCTCGGGTTTACCGAAGAGGTTGTGCCCCGCCACATATCCGTGAAAGAGGCTGTTTTTCCTTTCATAAAATTTCCCGGTGTCGATACGCTTCTCGGACCCGAAATGAAATCCACCGGTGAAGTCATGGGTATAGACACAAGCTTCGAAATTGCCTTCGCAAAATCCCAGATTGCGGCAGGGAATCTCCTTCCATCACAGGGCAAAGCGTTCATCAGCGTCCGGGACGAAGATAAAATGTATATCAAAGATGTCGCAAAGAGCCTCGTTGCCTCGGGCTTTACCCTCGTTGCGACGAGGGGCACCGCGCGCTTTCTTTTCGACAACGGCATCCTTGCCGAGGAGGTGTTGAAGATCACAGAGGGAAGGCCACATGTGGCGGACCTGATCAAGAACGGAGACATCGCCCTGGTGATAAACACGCCCCTGGGAGCCAAGTCAAAGGCAGATTCATACTACATCAGAAGGACCGCGCTCGTGCACGGAGTTCCTTACTTCACGACTATTGCCGCAGCAAAGGCTGCTGCCATGGCATTGCACAGAATGAGGAAAGAAAAGTTCACTGTTGTAAGCCTCCAGGAATTTCACAAATCAACAAAGAGATGAGCGGGATGAGACAGGAAAACCTCAGCATGAGTCTTCGATACGTGAAAGGGGTGGGGCCGAAAATTTACGAAAGGCTGGAGAAGAAGGGCCTCAGGACGGTAAAGGATGCGCTCTACTTTTTTCCGAAGGACTACCAGGACAGGCGTTTCATCACCAAAATAGGCGATATGAAAAAAGAGGGAACCTATCTGTTCGCAGGCAAAATCTCGAGGGCGAATGAAATCCGTTTTTTCTCCGGTGGCCGCTGTTTCGAGGTTTTCATGGAAGATGAGACGGGCGGTACATGCCTGAAGTGGCTCAACTACAACCCGAAGAGATGGAAATCGATATACGGGGAAGGGCGGAAGATCCTCGTTTACGGCAGCGCAAAATATTTCCAGGGAAGGATGGAATTTCTTCACCCCGAGGTAACCTTTCCCGACGCGGGGGGTGAATTTCCCCGCCATGACAGAGGAATAATATCGCCCGTCTATTCGGACATAGAGGGGATCCATCAGAAGATTGTGAGGAAAATCATTTTAACCGCCGTGCAGTCTCATGCAGATTCTCTGATCGATCCGCTTCCCGAATCGATCCTTAGGAGGGAAGATCTTCCACCCCTTGCTGTATCATTGAGAAGCATCCACCTCCCGGAAGGCAGCTCAGACGTGGAAGAGCTCAGAAACTACAGAACCGCCTATCACAGGCGGATCATCTTTGACGAGTTCTTTTCGCTCCAGCTGGGGTTGGCAAGGAAGAAATATCTGGGGTGCAGGGAGAGAGGGGTGGAAATTTCGTGGGACAGAAACATCGTCGATGAAATCAAAAAGAGGCTGCCTTTTCAGCTCACCGGCGCGCAGAGAACGGCGGTAAACGACATCCTGAAAGACATGAAGAAGAAAGAGCCGATGCAAAGGCTCCTTCAGGGCGACGTAGGTTCGGGCAAAACCATTGTCGCGTGGATAGCATCCATGGTTGCGTGGCACCGGGGTTACCAGGTTGCCGTCATGGCGCCCACCGAGATTCTCGCCGAGCAGCACTTCAAAAACTTCAAGGAACTCTCAAACGGTCTGGCTTTAAACATCGGCCTGCTCACCGCTTCAGTTACCGGAAAGGAAAAAACCCGGATAAAAGAGGACATCGCATCCGGGAGGATAAACATCGTGGTTGGAACGCACGCCATAATACAGGAGGACGTTTCGTTTCACAACCTGGCGCTGGTTATCGTCGATGAGCAGCATCGGTTCGGCGTATACCAGAGGTTGAAAATGAGGCTCAAGGGGCAGTCTCCCCACATGCTCGTCATGACGGCGACGCCGATCCCCAGGACGCTTGCCATGACTCTTTACGGGGACCTGGATGTTTCGGTAATCGATGAGATGCCCCCTGGAAGGACGCCGGTTGAGACAAGGCTCATTTATGAATGGCAGAGGGATGAACTCTACGAGTTCATCCGGCAGGAGGTGGCGAAGGGAGGCCAGGCTTTCATCGTGTATCCGCTGGTGGAGGAATCGGAAAAGATTGATCTAAGAGCCGCCAAGGAGATGTACGGTCATCTAAAAAGGGATATTTTCACCGATTTTGGCGTGGAGCTTATCCACGGAAAAATAAAGGGCGGGGAGAAGGAGAGGATCGTGGGCGGTTTCAGAAACGGCAGCGTATCAATCCTCGTTTCCACAACGGTTATTGAAGTCGGTATCGACGTGCCGTCGGCCAATATCATGGTGATCGAACATCCGGAACGGTTTGGCCTCTCCCAGCTCCATCAGCTGAGAGGGAGGGTGGGAAGAGGAAGGAAGAAATCGTACTGTTTTCTCGTTGCGGGGAAAAAAGAGTCGGAAGACGCGAAACGGCGCCTCGAGGTCATGGTGCGCACCACGGACGGCTTCAAAGTTGCCGAAGAAGATTTGCTCATCAGGGGGCCGGGTGAGTTCATCGGGACGCGACAGTCGGGACTTCCCGATCTTATATTCGGGAACATCATTCGCGATAGCCGCGTGCTCAAAAATGCACGGGAACTGGCATTTGAAATAATAGCGGAGGACCCTGAGCTTGGCCGACAGGAGAACAGGGAACTCCGCTCATTCGTCAGTTCCATGTGGGGTGGAAGAATCGATTTTGCGTTCGTGTAACGCGACATTCATTGACAAGACTGTTCATTTGAATTAGGATTTATAGTTTAAATTCAATTATTTAAAGGGAAAAAAAATGGAAGAGTTCACGCGGATCAAAAGACTGCCACCGTACGTTTTCAACGTCGTAAACGAGTTGAAAATGCAACTGAGAAGAGAGGGAGAAGACATCATAGACCTGGGAATGGGGAATCCCGATATCCCAACACCAGATCACATTGTCAAAAAATTGATCGAGGCGGTGAGGAACCCTAAAAATCATCGCTACTCGGCTTCCCGGGGTATCTATAAGCTGAGACTCGCCATATGTGACTGGTACAGGAGGCATTTCAACGTGATACTGGACCCGGACAGCGAAGCTATCGCAACTATCGGGGCCAAGGAGGGGCTATCCCATCTGGTCCTGGCAACGATGGGGCCCGGTGACATAGCGCTCGTTCCCGACCCCACCTATCCCATCCACTACTATTCGGTGATAATTGCCAATGCCGATGTGAGAAGGGTCAACGTCATGTCAGGAGAAGAGGACTTTCTGACCCTTCTGGAAAGAGCGGTCAAAACACTCTGGCCCAGACCACGGATGCTGATAATATCCTTTCCCCACAATCCGACAACGAAAATCGTAGACTATGAATTTTTCGTGCGGCTGATCGATTTCGCCAGGGAAAACAACATGTTCATCATACACGACCTTGCCTACGCGGACATTACCTTCGACGGGTACAAAGCCCCCTCGATATTGCAGGTGCCGGGGGCGAAAGATGTTGCCGTTGAGCTCTACTCGATGTCCAAGGGATACAGTATGCCCGGCTGGAGGGTAGGTTTCTGCGTGGGGAACAGCGCTATGGTCCACGCTCTGGGCAGGGTCAAGAGCTATCTCGATTATGGGATGTTTCAGCCCATTCAGGTGGCTGCCATAATAGCCCTCAACGGGCCGTACGGCGTGGTTGAGGAAATCAATGAGATCTACCGGAAGAGAAGAGACACGCTCGTAAAGGGATTGAAAAGGGCCGGATGGAACATAGAGCCCCCGAAAGGGACGATGTTTGTGTGGGGAAAGGTTCCCGGCGAGTTTTTGGAAATGGGCTCCCTTGAATTCTCAAAGCTTCTCGTGAGGGAAGCACGGGTTGCTGTCTCACCCGGCGTCGGGTTCGGGGAGCATGGAGAGGGTTACGTTCGATTCGCGCTCGTTGAGAATGAACACCGGATAAGACAGGCGGTGCGCGGCATAAAGCAGGTGCTGGATGCGGGTTTAAAGGCGAAAAAGGTAAAGAGGTAGCGTGTCATGAGGGCTATCAACGTAGGCATAATTGGCCTGGGAACGGTGGGGGAGGGCGTCTACAGGATGTTGACGAAGAACGGGGAGAGTATCGAAAAAAAAGTGGGAATCCCCGTTAAGATTGCAGGGGTCGCCGACATCGACATGAACAGGAAGAGGGATGTGGGCGTTCCCGAAGAACTTTTTACGACTGATGCCTATCGACTTATCAATGATCCTGATATCCACATAATCGTCGAGCTCATCGGCGGAACCGAAAAGGCGGGCGAGTACCTTGTCGAAGCATCGAGGAGGGGAAAAAACATTGTAACCGCAAACAAGGCGCTCCTTGCCGAGATGGGGGACTCCGTCATCGGGGAAGTCGAAAAAGAGGCAGTGGAGATCGGCTTTGAAGCAAGCGTGGCGGGCGGCATCCCGGTGATCAAGGCTTTGCGGGAGAGTCTTGCGGGTAACAGCGTGATCGAACTCTTCGGCATTATCAACGGAACATCCAATTATATTCTCACACGCATGACCCGCGAGAGCCTCGAGTTTCCTTTCGTTTTAGAGGAAGCCCAGAAGTTGGGCCTTGCAGAGGCTGACCCGACCCTCGATGTCGATGGGATCGATTCGGCTCACAAGCTTGCGATACTGATCTGTCTGACTACGGGAAAGTATCCCGATTTCAATGACGTGTATGTCGAGGGGATAAGGGAAATCACACCATTGGACCTTAAGTTCGCAGGCGAGTTCGGGTATGAGATCAAACTTCTGGCGATAGCCAAGAAGGACGGAGAGAGGATAGAGGCCAGGGTGCATCCGACGATGATTCCGAAAGGTCATCTGCTTTCCACTGTCGCAGGCGCTTATAACGCCGTCTACGTCACGGGTGACTTCGTCGGCCCGGTTCTTTTTTTTGGAAGCGGAGCGGGTATGGATCCGACTGCGAGTGCCGTTGTGGGTGATATCATCGATATTGGAAGAAACATGAGGGCCGGCTCGAAGAAGCGCATTCCCTTCTCCGGGTATGAAAAGGATGGCGGTAAGATAGAGGTGAAAGATGTGAATGAAGTAGTCTCGGAGTTTTACCTGCGGTTCATCGTCATCGACAAGCCCGGGGTTCTCTCAAAAATATCAGGGATTCTGGGGGAAAATAACATAAGCATATCCTCCGTTATTCAAAAGGTAAGGAAGATGGAGGAAGGCGTTCCCATAGTTATTCTAACTCACGAAGCAATGGAACGAGACCTGAAAAGAGCCCTTCAGGAGATCGATGAGCTAGACGTCGTTCTCGACAAAACGAAGCTCATCAGAATCGAGAGCAATCTGTAACGGGAGAGTGAGAAATGGAGTGGAAAGGAGTGGTGCGCAGATACCGCGAACTCTTGCCGGAAGTTTCGGAAGAAAATATCGTCACCCTCTGCGAGGGGAACACACCGCTTTTGCGGGCCGACAATCTCGTGAGAAAAATAGGTGGCGATCTCGACATCTATCTGAAGTACGAGGGAGTCAACCCGACAGGATCGTTCAAGGACAGGGGAATGACGTTGGCGCTCTCCGTGGCAAAGGAACAGGGCGCATCGGCTGTCATCTGCGCTTCCACCGGCAACACGTCGGCTTCCGCTGCCGCGTACGCTTCGAAGGCGGAAGTCGAGGCCTACGTAATCATACCCGAGGGCAAGATAGCATATGGAAAGCTGTCTCAGGCGATAATACATGGAGCCACCATCATCCAGGTGAAGGGAAATTTCGATGAGGCCCTGGAGATCGTGAGAGAGATATCGGAAAACTATCCCATAACGCTCGTTAACTCGTTAAACCCTTACCGGATAGAGGGGCAGAAGACAGCCTCTTTCGAGGTTTGCGACACACTTGGCAGAGCGCCCGAATACCATGTCCTCCCCGTTGGGAATGCGGGAAACATCACCTCCTACTGGAAGGGGTACAAAGAGTATCACGCAAGGGGTATCGTTGACAATCTCCCGAAAATGATCGGATTTCAGGCAGAGGGCGCTGCCCCCATCGTCCGGGGACATCCACTGAGCGAGCCGGAAACCATCGCTACGGCAATCAGAATAGGAAACCCGGCCTCCTGGAAGGGGGCGATAGCTGCAAGGGATGAGTCGGGGGGAATGATCGCGATGGTCTCCGACGAGGAAATATTGAATGCCTACAAGCTGGTTTCCTCTACAGAGGGAATATTTTGTGAACCTGCGTCGGCAGCAGGCATAGCGGGTGTGATAAGATTGGTCTCTGAAGGCTTTTTCAGTGGAGGTGAGACCGTCGTAATCACCCTTACGGGGCACGGCCTGAAGGACCCGGACATTGCAGTTAAACAGGCCGTGGGACCCGTTTCGGTCCAGCCTGTTTTAAAGGAAGTTGTTCAAGAACTGGGACTCTGAGGAGCGGGCATGAAATATGTGGTCGTCATTGGCGACGGCATGGCCGACTGGAAGGTCGATTCCCTTGGCCGGCGGACGCCACTCGAGGCTGCCAGCAAGCCTCACGCGGATTTTATGGCAAAAAACGGGGTGTGCGGGCTCGCTCAAATCGTCTCCAAGGATATGTACCCGGGAAGCGACGTTTCGAACATCAGCATCCTGGGTTACGATCCGAAAGAGTACTACACGGGGAGATCGCCCCTCGAGGCGGCGTCAATTGGTGTCGATATTTCCCCCACCGACGTGGCGGTGCGGTGCAATATCGTGACCATCGAAGGGGCAATTCCCGCCGGGACAATGGTTGATTACTCTGCAGGACACATATCCACCGAAGAATCCCGGAGGCTCCTTACAATACTGAACGCTGCGACTGCCAGTCTGGGCGTGGAATTTTTCCCCGGCGTGAGCTACAGAAATCTCATGGTATGGCGCAACGGGAGGGAGAGCGTTACCACCGTTCCGCCCCACGATATCATGGGGAAGCCTATCAGGGACTTTCTTCCGTCGGGCGAGGGGTCAGAAGTCCTGGTTGAGATCATGAAAAAGTCGATGGAAGTCTTCAGTAACCAAACCCCGGAAGCCCCTCTCACGGGAGGGAAAAAGAACAGCGCAACTTCCGTCTGGCTGTGGGGGCAGGGAAAGGCTCCAAAGATGCCTCCCTTCGAGGAAAAGTTCGGGGTAGCCGGATCGATCATCGCAGCGGTGGACCTGATACGGGGTATTGGGATTTACCTCGGCATGGACATCGTGGAAGTACCGGGTGCCACGGGATACATCGACACGAACTTCGAGGGGAAAGGGAAATACTGTCTTCAGGAGCTGGAAAAAAAGGATTTCGTCCTCGTTCATGTCGAGGCACCCGATGAGGCGGGTCACAACGGCGACGCCGCGGACAAAGTAAAAGCCATCGAGGATATCGACAGGCACATAATAGGACCGATTCTTGAAAGGGCGAAGGGAAAAGGGGACTTGAGGGTTCTCTTTCTCCCTGACCATCCCACACCGGTGGCAATAAGGACACACTCGAATGAGCCGGTACCTTTCGTCATGTACCCGAAGCTGAAAAACTCCCGCGATTTTTCCGCGGCAAGGTACACAGAGGACGAAGCAAGAAAGACAGGGTATTTCGTCGAGCGGGGATTCGATTTAATGCCCATTTTTCTCGGTCTCAAATCATGAACGAGGTCCACCGCGCCAGAGTTGTATTCGGCGATACGGACGCAATGGGGATCGTTTATTACGGTGTCTACTTCAGGTGGTTTGAAATCGGCAGGACGGAACTTCTCAGGAAGAGCGGCATCGTCTACCGGGATTTGAACGCCATGGGTATCCATCTTCCCGTAATTGAAGCTGGTTGCCGCTACCTGCGGCCGGCCAGGTATGACGACGAGGTCAGGATTTTCACGGGAATGAATCAACTGGCAAAGGCACGAATCGGATTTGAATACAGGATCGAGTCGGAGGCCGGGGTTTTGACGACGGGTTTCACCGAACACGCTTTTACCGATCCGTCGGGGAGAGTTATCAGGCCCCCCGGTGCATTACGATCAAAGCTTCAGCGGGTGAAAGATGCTCTATAGAAATATAGCATTGGAAGCCGTCAGGGTTACCGAAGCCGCAGCCATGGCCGCAGCGAGGATCATGGGCAGGGGGGACAACATCAGGGCCGACATGCTGGCGGTCCAGGCAATGAGAGAGGCCCTGGACACGGTAAATTTCCGGGGCAGGATCGTAATCGGCGAGGGGGAAAAAGACGATAGCCCCGTTCTATTCAGCGGCGAAGTTGTCGGCAGAGCCGATGAACCTGTTGTCGACCTTGCCGTCGATGCTCTCGAAGGTCCCACCATTGTCGCTACGGGAGGAACCAATGCTCTTTCCGTATTGGCCGTTGGAGAAGAGGGTTCGTTTTTCCGCACCCCCGATACCTACATGGACAAGATCGCTGTGGGAGCCGGGGCTGCTGGCGTTATCGATATATCCAAACCCCCCTCTGAGAATCTCGAGGCGATCTCCTCGGCTCTTGAAAGGCCCGTGGAGGAAATTACCGTTGTGATTCTCGACAGGCCGCGGCACGAAAAGCTTATCGACGAGGTTCGGAAGACAGGGGCCATGATACGCCTGATCTCTGACGGAGACGTGGCTGCCGCCATAGCAACAGCGGGAGAAGATACGGGTGTGGACGTTCTCATGGGGACGGGAGGGGCATCCGAGGGCGTCCTTGCGGCTGCGGCACTGCGGTGTATGGGCGGGAACTTTCAGGGGATACTCAGGCCGAGAAACAGGGAGGAAATCCAGAGGGCCAGAAGAATGGGGATCAGGAATGTCGACAGAGTCCTGGCCATGGAAGACCTTGCCCGGGGAAACATAATGTTTGCCGCAACGGGCGTCACGGATGGTGAGCTGCTCAAAGGGGTGCGATTTTTCAAAGGCGGTGCGAAGACCAGCTCACTCGTATTACGCTCCCAACCGAATACCATTCGATATTTGCAAACAACCCACTTTGCAATCGACTAAAATAGTAAACAAGAAAGCCCCGAGGAGCACGCTTGTGCCGAGAATCGATATCGATCAAAAGTTGTGCAAAGGATGCGCCCTCTGCGTTACATACTGCCCGAACAGGTGTATCGAGGTAGGGACAAGCATTAACGAGCAGGGTTACTACTTCGCGAATTTCGCAAAGCCTGA
>WVXK01000048.1:41347-51420 GCA_011773515.1 Deltaproteobacteria bacterium | reverse complement strand
GTTCTGTTCCTCAAAGGGAACGAGGCTATTTGCAAGGGCGCGATAAGTGCCGGGTGCAGATTTTATTACGGCTACCCCATCACACCCCAGAACGACATCCCCGAATACCTGGCGGAACACCTTCCCGGCTTGGGAGGGGTATTTTTGCAGGCCGAGAGCGAGGTGGCGACGATCAACTTCATTATCGGGACGGGAGCGACAGGGAAACGGGTTATGACCTCATCTTCAGGCCCGGGTATCTCTTTGATGCAGGAGGGGATCTCCTATCTGTGTGGCATGGAGATTCCGGCGGTTATCGTAAATATTTCGCGGTCGGGTCCGGGACTCGGCGGTATCAACCCATCACAGGGAGATTACTTTCAGGCAACCAGGGGAGGAGGGCATGGAGATTACAGGACGCCGGTCTATGCCCCCCACTCCGTTCAGGAGATGTATGATCTCACGATGAGGGCCTTTGATGTATCCGACAAGTACCGGAACCCGGCCATGATTCTCGGGGACGCAATTATCGGGCAGATGAAGGAGCCCTTTTTCGAAAAACCCTATGAGCCTCTCTTTTCGTTCGACCGCTCATGGATCATTGACGGGTGCGCCGGCAGGTCAACGCGGCAGGTTTCGTCTCTTTTTCTGAAGGAAAACGCAATCGAGGTCCACAATTGGAAGCTGTCGGGTAAATACCGGCAAATGGCAGAAGAAGAAGTGCTTTTTGAGGAGTATCACCTCGATGACGCGCAGATTGCCCTCGTTGCTTTTGGCACCGCAGCACGGGTTGCAAAGACGTCGGTTCAATGGGCGAGAGAAAAGGGTATTAAAGTGGGCCTGTTCAGGCCGATAACTCTCTTTCCCTTTCCCGAAAAACAGGTAAAGGATGCAATCTCCAGGCTGGAGAGGGTCATCGTCCTGGAGATGAATACCGGGCAGATGATCGACGACGTCAGGAGGTCCTCTTCCGACCACGAAAAAATAGAGTTTTACGGCAGGCCCTGCCAGCTGCTTACGCCGGAAGAGATTTTTTCCGTCATCGGGAAAGCAAACAGGGGGGAAAAGGTGGATAATGGAGACATCTTCTATGAAAAAAGTTTTTGAGCGCCCGGGGTCACTGCGGGATGTTCGCACCCATTTTTGCCCCGGTTGCCATCACGGCATCATTCACAGGATCCTCTGCGAAACCATCGACACGTTAAATCTGCGGGAGAGAACTATCGGGGTGGCATCCGTTGGGTGTTCGGTATTCCTCTACAACTATATCGATGTCGACGTGATTGACGCCCCTCACGGGCGGGCAAGCGCTGTCGCTACCGGTGTAAAGCGGTCTATCCCCGAAAGGTTCGTCTTTACCTACCAGGGAGATGGCGACCTGGCGGCAATAGGGACCTCGGAAGTCATCCATGCTGCCAACAGAGGTGAGAACATAACCGTAATATTCGTGAACAATACGACATACGGCATGACGGGCGGCCAGATGGCGCCCACTACCATGCTCGGCCAGAAAACCACCACGACTCCCTACGGAAGGGATTTTAAAAACGACGGTTACCCGATAAAAATGGCGGAAATCATAGCGACCCTCGAGGGAACGGCTTTCTCGGCAAGGGTGGCCGTATCGTCACCGGCTCATATAAAAAAGGCGAAACAGGCTCTTCTCAGGGCGTTTAAGATCCAGGAAAAGGAGATGGGATTTTCCATGGTGGAGATCCTTTCGGCCTGCCCGACAAACTGGAGGCTCAAACCGTCGGAGGCAAACGCGAGGGTTGCCAGCGAGATGATGTCGTATTTTCCCCTCGGTGAGTTCAAGCACAGAGAGCATGGCGACTTTATTTGAGGGTGAGGACCCGTGTACCAGGATGTTGTGATTTCGGGATTCGGCGGCCAGGGAATACTCATGATTGGAAATCTCCTCTCCATCGCGGGGATAAGCGAGGGAAGGAACGTAACCTATTTCCCCGCATACGGCGTGGAGATGAGAGGAGGTACGGCAAATTGTACCGTTATCATCTCCGATAGGGAAATAGGGTCTCCCGTTATCGGCAACCCGATGGCCCTCATTGCCATGAACGGCCCTTCACTGGTGAAATACCTCGGGGATGTGAAAGAGGGTGGGACGGTGATCGTAAATTCATCGCTCTGTGATACGCACCAAATTGACCGGGAAGATATCGAGCTGGTCTGCCTGCCGGCAAATGACATCGCTGAGAGGGTGGGAAGCCAGCAACTGGCAAGCATGGTATCCCTGGGGGCCTTTGTCCACAAATCGGAGGCGGTTCTCATCGAGTCGCTGATCGATTGCCTGCCGAAAGTGATATCCAGAAGGTACGAAAAGCTCATACCCCTGAACAGGGAAGCCATAAAGGAGGGAGAGAAAGTTGCCAGAGAGAGACAGGGACGAATCGGTTGACAAGATCATGGAAAAGATTGCCCGGGAGAGAGGGGCAATCGAAAAAGAGCCCGTCAGCGATGAGATAAAGGTGGGAGAGGTTATCAGGAAAAGGCGTGAGGAAGCGGGGCTGACAGTACAGGACCTTGCCGAAAAAACGGGGTTCAGTTCGGCCATCCTCACCCAGATTGAAAACAGAATGATTTCCCCCCCGCTTGGCGTAATCGTTGAGATTGCCAATGCGCTCAATCTGGGCGTGAGTGCATTTCTATCCGAGGGGGAGGAACACGATTTTTCTATCGTGCGGGAAAAAAACAGAAAAATAGTTTCGCGGGTTGCAATGAAAGACGGTGCCGCGGAAGATTACACGTATGAATCACTCGGTGCGGGAAAGAAGGGCAGAAACATGGAGCCCTTTGTCGTCCGGTTGAAACCACTCGGGGGCAGAAAACCGAAGCTGAGCGTTCACCATGGAGAGGAGTTCATCTACGTTTTGTCGGGCAAAGTCAAGGTGATTCTCCATCACTATACCGACATTCTCGAGGAGGGTGATTCGATTTATTACAACTCAAGCCTTCCCCACCACGTGCACAGCGCAGGACATAAGGAGGCGGTGATTCTTGCGGTGATCAACCAGGGAACAGGGTCGCAAGGGTAAAGCAAGGAGAAGGTTATTTGTAAAAGGAAGAAGGAAGAACACCGCTTCTTCGAAAAGCCTGAAAAGACGGTAGCCGAGGCACCACTCATTTTCGATCCCCTTTTTTCCACATGGGGCATATATCCAGCCTATGAAAAATTTTTGACCGGCCGGGGTGAGGCTTCGATCAGTGTTCGCCTCGAGATCATCGGCCCGGAGTCCAGGGGTATGATACACGTGGCTGACAGGGTGGACAGGGCAATCGATGCCATCCTCCTGGTGGAGAAGCTGGCCCGAGCGCTCACCAGGAGCACCGGAAGGGAGTATGACGGGGTGAGGCTGAAGCGTGAATTAGACTTTTTCAGAGAGTCGCTGAAGTTGAGCAGGCAGTTGATAGAATCCTTTTCTTGCGGAAAGAAGGGTATAGAATCCTGGCTCCCCTCCCTCTGGTCCATCCCTTCCGAGGCAAGGATTATGGCTCTTTACAGGGGTGATTATTCGCTTCTGTTATCTGTTCCCTCGCGGTTTCCGCCGGAGTCGACTTTTTTTCAGGAGATAATTCATACCGACGATGCCTTCGAAGGCCTGGCAACCGCAGGTTTGCCTTTCGACGTTCCCCCCACGTGCAGGCTCGGTGAGGCTCTCTATCGGTATCGATACGAGTTGATCGATCAGGAAGAAAGGAGCAGAGGGCAATAAAATCCCATGAGGCAACGTTTTTGAGTTAAAATATCACCCAATACGGAATAAAACAGGGAGGATCGAAATGGCGGAAAGAAAAACCCCTCTGGAAGAGGCCCTGAAATTCGAGGAAGAAGGGAGAGATTTTTTCACGACGGCAGCGGAAAAATCTGGAGATCCATTGACGAAGGAGATATATGAATATCTTGCGATGATGGAGGTGAAGCACATGGAGGACATAAAGCGCATCTCCGCCGAGCTCAAGGAAAAAGGGCAGTTTCCGGAAAAAGCGACCCTTTCATCCACCTCGGACAAGGCGAAAGTGTTCAAGGATGCGCTGAAACAGCTAAAAAAGGAGACCCTTCTTGCCCAGGAAGAGGTGACGGCGCTTCGAAACGCGCTGGCACTGGAGTTCAAGGGAAGGGAGATGTACGAAAAGTTTTCTCATGAAGCAAAAGACCAAAATGAGAAACATTTTTACGACCTGCTTGCCGCTGAGGAGCAGATACACTTTGACATCATTTACGAATACCTTGAGTTTTTCGAAGATAAAGGGTTGCGGATGCAGGAATAGTTACATGCATGAGATTTCTCCGTAGACGGATGAAGGTGTGGCCGAAGCAAAAGCCATCTCCATTTTAGAATTTATTGCCGGTCAGATCGGAATAGATTCGAACATTCTCAGCAGGATAATCGTTTCTCTGGTCATAATACTGACCTACCTCTTTTTGAGAAGAGTTCTCAATGCCCTCATCATAAACAGGAGCGATGATTCCCAGACGCGGTATCTCGCGACGAAGTTGACCAACTACTTCCTTGGCTTTTTGGTTCTGGTAATCATCGGTTCGATCTGGCTGAGGGGGACGGGCCTGCTCGCCTACGTTGGTATTCTCTCTGCCGGTCTTGCAATAGCCCTCCAGGATCTCGTGGTAAACTTTGCCGCCTGGCTTTTCATTCTCTTCAGGCGGCCATTTTCGCTGGGAAACAGGATAGAGATAGGGCAGCACATGGGTGATGTAATAGACATTCGAATGTTCATGTTTTCCCTCATGGAGGTCGGTGTCTGGACGGGGGGAGACCAGAGCACCGGCAGGGTAATACACATTCCAAACGGCTGGATTTTCAAACAATCGATCACGAACTACAACGAGGCATTCAACTACATATGGAACGAGCTGGCACTCACCATCACCTTCGAGAGCAACTGGGAGAAGGCCAAAGAGATTCTCACCTACATTGTGAATGAGCAGTCCGAAGAGACAATGCACAACTTTCACCAGGAACTCAAGAATGCTTCACGGAAATATATGATTTTCTTCAGACATATTTATCCTTCCGTGTGGACTCAAGTGGCCGACTATGGGGTTACTTTCTATCTGAGGTATATCTGTGAGCCAACGAAACGAAGGGAGACGGACAGTCATTTATGGGAAATGGTTTTGAGCGCATTCTCGGAGCACAACGATATCGACTTTGCCTATCCCACGACGCGATTCTACGATAACAGAACAGAGGGCAAGGAGGGCGTCGAAAAGGCGACGCCCCCGAAGATATAGGAAGTTGCTCCAATTTATTTTGTAAAACAGGTATCTTAATTTAGGCATTTCGCCAGGCTCCTTGGAAAAAAACAGGCGCTGAGATTTTTCCGCTGACGTTATCCGGCAGGCGTCAGGAAGCGATCAATGCGCGGCATACCAATAATATCTTGACAAGCGAGTGCATTATAGTAAGATAATCTTGCCAGTTTACGTAAGGTGGGGACATTGGCTGAAAAGACCGGAAAAAAGTACCAGATCGGGGAAGTCTCGAAGATCCTGAATCTATCGATCCGAACCATCCGCTATTATGAGGAGATCGGCCTCTTGAACAGCATCAAGAGGGTCGAGCATGGCAAGAGGGTATACTCGGAAGAGGAAATAAGACGGCTCAAGTTTATCAAGAAACTCAAATTGCTCGGCCTTTCTCTCGCCGAGATGCAGGAGCTCGAGCAGATTTACAGGATTCACAAGACAAATGTCAAGGTGCTGCCGAAACTTATCAAGCTCCTTGAAGAGAATGCAACGAAAGTTGATGAAAGGATAAATCAACTCAGCACCCTGAAAAAAGAGATACTGGAATATAAGAAAAGGATGAAGGAAAAACTCGAAGAAGAGCTGGGCAATACAGAGAGATCAAGGAGGAAGAGATGAGAGATGCGGTCATCACATCTGCGGTAAGAACACCGATAGGGAGCTTCCAGGGAGCATTGAGCGGCATTTCTTCACCCGGGCTCGGTGCGATATGCATAGAAAGCGCGGTAGAGAGGAGTAACGTTGCTAAGGAAGATATCGATCAGGTCATCATGGGAAACGTTTTGCCCGCGGGAACAGGACAGGCTCCTGCAAGGCAGGCGATGATATATGCTGGAATCCCCGTGAGCGCCGGTGCCCTGACGATCAACAAGATGTGCGGTTCGGGCCTGAAAGCCGTTATGCTCGCCGCACAGTCGATTATGACCGGAGAGAGCGACATCGTCGTAGCGGGAGGAATGGAAAACATGTCGAAGGCGCCATACCTTCTCGACAAGGCAAGAGCCGGTTACCGGATGGGGAATGCAACTATCTACGATCACATGATCGTAGATGGCCTCTGGGATGTCTACAACGATATTCACATGGGAAACTGTGCTGAAGTCCTTGCCAAGGAGCACAAAATAAGCAGGGAAGAGCAGGATGAGTTTGCTCGCGAAAGCTATGGGCGCGCCCTCGATGCCATGCATAACGGCAGATTTGAGAACCAGATAGTGCCTGTTTCCGTTCCCCGGAGGAGCAAAGACCCTGTCATGGTATCAGAAGACGAGGAGCCCGGAAGAGGAAAACTCGATACGCTCTCCACACTCAGACCTGCGTTTCAAAAAGAGGGAACGGTTACCGCGGGAAATGCTTCCAAGGTAAACGACGGCGCTTCTGCCCTCGTTGTCATGGGAGGCGACGTGGCAGAGGGAAAAGGGATCGAGCCGATTGCAAGAATCGTCGGTTTTTCCACGGCGAGCCTCGATCCCGTGTGGTTTACCGTTGCGCCAATCGAGGCGTCCAACCGTCTTCTGAAACAGCTCGACCTCACGGCGGACGACATCGACCTGTGGGAGATAAACGAGGCATTTGCGGGAGTGGCTATAGCCGCCATCCAAAGCCTCCGCCTCGACCGTGACAGGGTGAACGTCAACGGCGGTGCCGTGGCGCTCGGTCACCCGATCGGGGCCTCAGGGGCAAGGATTCTCACGACCCTCATCTATGCGATGAAAGAAAGGCAGCTTAAAAGGGGCGTGGCAACGCTTTGCATAGGTGGCGGGGAAGCCGTGGCGGTGTGTATAGAAATGAACTGACGGGGGGACCGGGACCATGAACGTAATAGGCATAATAGGGGCAGGCCAGATGGGAACGGGAATAGCACAGGTGTCACTCACGGCCGGCTGCGAAGTCATCATACAGGATGTATCGGAAGAAATACTCAAAAGAAGTGAGAAAAAAATCCATTCCGGCCTCTCAAAGCTCCTCGAAAAGGGAAAAATCAGTTCCGGCGATCGGGAAAAATACATCTCATCCCTCGAGGTCACTACGAAATTAGACGCTTTTTCCCGTGTCGACTTCGTAATTGAGGCGGCAACTGAGCATGAAGATCTGAAAATGGGTATCTTTGAAAAGCTCGACTCAATCGCGCCGGCAGGGATAATTCTTGCCACCAACACATCCTCGATCTCCATCACGAAGATTGCTGCAGTGACGGGGAGGCCCGACAGGGTAATCGGGATGCACTTTATGAATCCCGTTCCCCTCATGCGCCTCGTGGAAGTCATCCGGGGAGTTTTGACGAGCGATGAGACCTTTGCCGCTGTTTGTGCGCTTGCGGAAAAAATGGGTAAAGTTCCCGTGCCCGCCAATGATTACCCCGGTTTTATCGCAAACAGAATTCTCATGCCCATGATTAATGAGGCCATTTTCGCGCTGTATGAGGGGGTCGGGAAGGCAGATGACATCGACCAGATCATGAAGCTGGGCGCAAATCACCCCATGGGCCCCCTTGCCCTAGCGGATCTCATCGGACTGGATACCTGTCTTTCCATAATGGAAGTGCTTCACCAAGGTCTGGGCGATCCCAAGTACAGGCCATGCCCGCTTCTTAGGAAGCTCGTCGAGGCAGGCCACACCGGGAGAAAATCGGGAAGGGGATTTTTCCAATACGAATGAGGAGGCCGTGATGGCATATAAGGAAATCCTTGTCGGGGAAAGAAACAGGGTCGCTATTATCACCATCAACAGGCCTGAGGCACTCAACGCCCTGAATAGTACGGTTATCTCTGAATTGAAAGGAGCTATCGAGGAACTGTCACAGAGAGACGACATTGCGGTCATCGTCATTACCGGGGCCGGGGAAAAGGCCTTCGTCGCCGGTGCCGACCTGAAACACCTCAGCTCACTGTCGCCAAAAGAAGTGTTCGAATTTGTCGAAAAGGGGCAGGAACTGGCGTTTTCGATAGAGAAGAGCCCGAAAGTGATTATAGCAATGGTGAACGGATTTGCCCTCGGAGGCGGCATGGAACTCGCGATGTCCTGCGACCTCATCATCGCATCCGAGAAGGCTATTTTCGGACAGCCGGAGATAAATCTCGGCATCATTCCGGGTATGGGAGGGACTCAGCGATTGCCCCGCCTCGTGGGGCGCAACAGAACGAAGGAGCTCGTCCTGACGGGGGGGCACATAGATGCCAGGAGAGCATACGACATTGGACTGGCTAATTGTGTCTTTCCCGCCTCCTCACTCATGGAGGAGACGATGAAAATTGCTGAAAAAATTTCCGAAAAAGCCCCCTTTGCGCTCTACGCGGCAAAAAGGGCTATCAATCAAGGATTTGAGGCGAGCCTCAACGATGGATGCTACCTTGAGCTGAATGCATTTGCCCTCTGTTTTGCCACGGAAGACAGCACGGAGGGAGTCAATGCATTTCTCGAGAAGAGAAAGCCGGATTTCAAGGGAAAATGATATGAAAGGATTCGGAGCCCATCGCCGCGTAATGATAAATAATATTTGCGCAACATATCATGCTATTACAGTGAGATAGTTAAATTGTATATTTAGTAATAAGTTATTAAATATATGTTAATTAAGAATAATATATTAATATATAGAGAATTGGCTGGCGAGTAATACACGAGGGGAGAGTGGGATGGATTTCAACCTAACCGAAGAACAACAGATGGTGCAGGATATGTCCCGAAACTTTGCTCAAAAGGAAGTGCTCCCGAAGGCGGCTGAACTCGACGAGACATCGAGGTTTCCTGAAGAGCTCGTGAAAAAGATGGGTGAATTGGGCTTGATGGGCATGTCCGTTCCCGAGGAATATGGCGGTGCAGGCTTCGACTATGTTTCCTACGCTATTGCCATGGAGGAAATATCGAGGGCCTGCGCCAGCACGGCGGTGATCATGTCGGTCAATAATTCCCTTGTCTGCGAGCCACTCCTCTCATATGGAAGCGAGGAGATAAAGACAAAATACCTCACACCTCTTGCGGAGGGCAAAAATCTCGGATGTTTCGCGCTCACGGAACCGGGGGCAGGCTCTGACGCGGGCTCGCAAAAAACCGTTGCCCAACGGAAGGGTGACCACTATGTCGTGAACGGGACGAAGAACTTCATCACCAATGCGCCAAGGGCTGATTACAGCATCCTCTTTACCATGACGGACAAGGAAAAGAGGCACAAGGGGATCACGGCCTTCATCATCGATATGAAGTCCGAAGGCGTCACGGTCGGAAAGTGCGAAAAAAAGCTGGGCATCAAAGCATCAGAGACGGCATCGCTCATCCTGGAGGACCTCGAGGTACCCGTTGAAAACAGGCTCGGCGACGAGGGGATGGGCTTCAGAGTGGCAATGCAAACCCTCGATGCCGGGAGGATAGGCATAGCTGCTCAGGCAGTCGGCATAGCCAGGGCGTGTTTGGAAGACTCCGTTCTCTATGCGAAGGAGCGCAGGCAGTTCGGGCAGGCCATATCGAGCTTCCAGGCGATACAGTGGATGATAGCCGATATGGCAACCGAAATAGAAGCCGCGAGACTCCTGACGTACCAGGCGGCATACCTCAAGGACAGAGGCGAAAGGTACAGCAAGGAATCGTCGATGGCAAAGCTCTTTGCATCCGAGGCTGCCATGAGGGCGGCGGTCAAGTGCATCCAGATACATGGCGGCTACGGTTATATCAGAGAGTATCCCGCCGAGAGGTATTTCAGAGACGCGAAGATCACGGAAATTTACGAGGGCACATCGGAAATTCAGCGCCTCGTTATCGCAAGCGCGATTCTAAAAGATTGAGACGGGGGGAAGGGTGAACTTCGAACTCACAGAAG
>WVXK01000048.1:40140-41316 GCA_011773515.1 Deltaproteobacteria bacterium | reverse complement strand
AGAGGAGTTTCCCTACGAGCAGGTTGAAAAGCTCTTTGACCTGGGCATGATGGGCATGCTGGTGGACGAAAAGTATGGCGGCTCGGCTACGGGGCCGGTCTCCTTTGCCCTTGCACTGTCGGAAATCTCAGCAGGATGCGCTTCAACGTCGGTCACAATGGGCGTCACCAACATGATCGCGGAAATCGTCCACCGCTTCGGAAACCAGGAGCAACGGGAGAAATACCTTCCACCATTCCTTCGCGGCGAATCAGGAGTCGGTGCATTTGCGCTCACAGAGCCTGGCGCGGGATCTGATGCCCGCAGCATATCCACCTTTGCCAGAAAAGAAGGGAACGCATACCGTTTAAACGGGAGCAAGGTTTTCATAACCAATGGAGAGTATGCCGGCCTGGTCGTCGTCATAGCACTCACCGGGAAAGACCCGAGAGAGCTTACGGCTTTCATCGTAGAGCCGGGATTCAAGGGCTTCACCATTGGAAAGAGGGAAAAGAAAATGGGGCTGAAGGGGTCGAATACGGTGGAGCTCGTTTTCGACGATATGGCAGTTCCACGGGAAAACGTCCTTGGCAAAGAGGGGGAGGGCTTCAAGATAGCGATGGCGGCTCTTGACGGAGGGAGAATAGGAATCGGGAGCCAGTGCGTGGGAATTGCTTCCGCAGCGCTTGAGTGCGCAGTCGCCTATGCAAAGGAGAGGAGCCAGTTTGGAACCTCCATCAGTGATTTCCAGGCTATTCAGTGGATGCTCGCTGATGCGGGCACAGAGATAGAAGCCGCACGACTGCTCACTCTGCGTGCAGCCCACTTAAAAGAGAGGGGTGTTAGATTTTCCAGGGAAGCGTCGATGGCAAAGCTGTTTTCCAGTGAGATGGCTTACCGCGTGTGCCACAAGGCAGTTCAGATTCTGGGTGGATACGGGTACATTTCCGAGTATCCCGTTGAGCGATTCCTGAGAGATGTGAAGGTCACCACGATCTATGAGGGGACATCAGAGGTTCAGAGGCTGGTAATATCGAGATCTATCTTGAGGGATTGAGACGTGGGCAAAGGACCTATCGGCAGGGGGTATATACATATTTATACCGGAAATGGAAAGGGTAAGACAACGGCGGCACTGGGCCTTGCCCTTCGCGCTGCCGGACACGGGATAAAGGTTATGATCATACAGTTCATGAA
>WVXK01000048.1:38862-40078 GCA_011773515.1 Deltaproteobacteria bacterium | reverse complement strand
TTTTCCTTCGCGAAAGATGCCATCCTCGGAGGGCGGTTTGGCATCGTAATCCTTGATGAGCTCATCTGCGCCGCTGCATTCAACCTCATTCCGGAAGAAAAGGTGCTGTCATTTATGGACGAAAAGCCCGCAGGAGTCGAGCTGGTGCTGACGGGCAGGGGAGCCACGGAAAAGATGATTGCAAAGGCCGACCTGGTTACCGAGATGAAAGACGTCAAACATTATTACGCGGAAGGCGTCGATGCCAGGATAGGCATAGAACGGTAATAGAATCAGGAGGTCCACATATGTTCGACAGAAAGAAAATGGAGAAATTAAAGAAAAGAAAAGGGGACTGGGAGGAGCGGTGCCTGGGCTCGGCTCTCAGGAAGGTTCCCGAGAGACAGAAGAGGTTTTCCACCGTTTCGGATGAAGAGATCAACAGCCTCTATACCCCATCCGATATCGAGAGTGTGGATTTTGTGAGGGACATCGGGTTTCCCGGCGAATACCCCTACACAAGGGGAATCCAGCCATCCATGTTCAGGGGGAGGCTCTGGACTATGAGGCAGTTTTCTGGATTCGGTTCTGCCGAGGATACGAACAAACGATATCTCTACCTCCTTTCCCAGGGGCAGACCGGTCTGAGCGTCGCATTCCATATGCCGACGCTTATGGGGTTGGACTCGGATCACCCGCGCTCGAAAGGGGAGGTGGGAAAGTGCGGCGTGGCCGTCGACTCCCTCAAGGATATGGAATTACTTTTCAGCGGGATCCCGCTGGACAGGGTTACCACTTCGATGACGATCAATGCCCCCGCGGCCATCCTTCTCGCCATGTACATAGCCGTTGCAGAAAAACAGGGTGTATCTTCAGACTTGATCGGTGGGACGATACAAAACGATATATTGAAGGAGTATATCGCCCAGAAATCGTGGATATTCCCTCCGGAACCATCCATGAGGATCATCACGGACATTTTCCAGTACTGTGTGGAGAACGTCCCTCGATGGAACACCATAAGCATCAGCGGCTATCACATCCGTGAAGCCGGGTCGACGGCTGTGCAGGAACTCGCATTTACCCTTGCCGACGGAATAGGATACGTGCAGGCTGGCATCGACGTCGGGCTCGATGTAGATGCCTTCGCGCCCCGGCTGTCATTCTTCTTCAATGCCCACAACGACTTTTTCGAGGAGATTGCTAAATACCGGGCCGCCAGGAGGATGTGGGCCAG
>WVXK01000048.1:36235-38800 GCA_011773515.1 Deltaproteobacteria bacterium | reverse complement strand
AATTCGCTCGATGAGACCCTCGCCCTGCCCACCGAGGAAGCAGCCACGGTTGCCCTCCGGACCCAGCAGATACTGTCTGAAGAGTCGGGGGTGGCAAACACGATAGATCCGCTCGGCGGATCGTATTTCGTAGAGGCGCTCACCAATGAGATGGAGAAAAAGGCACTCGCCTACATCGAGAAGATAGACGAGATGGGCGGGATAATCGAAGCGATAAACCAGGGATACCCGCAGAAAGAGGTAGCGGAGGCTGCATACAACTATCAGCGGCTCGTAGACAGGAAGGACAAAATCGTCGTGGGAGTGAACCAATACGAAATGGAAGAGGAAAATTCCATGCCGATTTTGAAGATCGACGATTCTGTTGAGAGAAATCAGATCAGGCGGACGAGGGAAGTCCGGAGAAAGCGAAGCGCCAGAAAAGTGAACTCCTGCATAAAAAATTTGCAGGAAGCGGGCAGCACCAGCGAGAACCTCATGCCGGTGATACTCGATGCCGTGAGAGAATACGTGACCCTCGGCGAAATTTGTGATGTCCTGAGGGGAGTCCTGGGAGAATACAAGGATCCTGCATACTTTTAGTAAAATGGAGGGAGACCATGGTTACGGGGGCAAAAGGAGCGAAGAAAAAATCCGTTGAGAGGAAGGCCAAGGGTGCACGTCCCGGCAGGAAGGTAAGAATCCTGGTGGGGAAGCCGGGCCTCGACGGGCATGACAGGGGTGCCAAGATCATTGCAAGGGCTCTTCGTGATGCCGGTTTCGAAGTCATTTACACAGGGCTTCACCAGACGCCAGAGATGATAGCGAATGCAGCGATACAGGAGGACGTCGACGGAATAGGCCTGAGCATCCTCTCGGGCGCCCACAATCACCTTTTTCCCAAAGTGATTGGCCTCTTGAAGGAAAAGAGGGTAAAGGGGATAAAGATATTCGGCGGCGGTATCATTCCCGACAGAGACATTCCAACTCTCGAAAAGGCCGGTGTGGACAAGATATTTACCCCCGGTGCCCCGCTCGAAGAGATAATCGAGTATGTGAAGAAAAACATCAAGCCGAGAAAATAAAAGGGAGACGTATTGATGCGTGATGTCTATATGGTTGCGGGAGGCGTGAGCAAGTTCAAAAAGGCACGGCCTGATGCAACCTTTCAGAAGATGGTCAAAGAAGCATTTGATTATGCCATGGATGACGTTGACGGTTTGAGCCGCGACCAGATCGACGGAAGCGTCGCCTCATATTTTTCGGACCACTTCACACGGCAGCTGATGGCGGGCATCATGGCAACCGATTACCTCGGGTTGTGTCCGAAGCCGAACAAGAGAGTGGAGGGTGGGGGAGCGACAGGCGGCCTCTGTTTTCAGGCGGCATGGGAAGCGGTGGCATCGGGAAGGATGGATGTATGCCTGGCCTTCGGCTTTGAGACCATGTCTCACGTGCAGACGTGGAAAGGAAACGAATTTATCGCCCTCGCCTCGGATGTCAATTACGATTATCCCGTCGGCGGCTTCTACTCCGGTTACTACGCGATGATGGTAAACCGGCACATCCACGAGTTTGGGACCAGAGTTGAGCAGATGGCGATGGTCTCGGTGAAAAATCACATGAATGCGCTCTATAACCCATACTCTCAAAAGGGGGGGAAACTCTCGATCGATGATGTTCGCAATGCCGAGATGGTTGCCTATCCTCTCACGCTTCTCGATATCTGCGTCATGTCGGACGGAGCTGCGGCCTGCATCCTTACCGACGAGAAGACGGCACACCGGCTCACCGACAGGCCCGTCAGGATAACCGGTGTCGGTACCGGTACAGACGCAATGAGGATGGCGGACAGGCCGCATGCTGAGGTGCCCCTGTTGCCTCATGAAAAGAAAAGCGATTACAAAAAACTCAAGTATCCCGGCATTCACTCCTTCCGGGCCGGGCGTATGGCGAGTATCCAGGCCTATAAGATGGCCGGAATAAAAAATCCTCTCCGGGAGATCGACTTCATCGAGCTCCATGATGCCTACACATCATCGGAAATACAGACGTACGAGGACCTTGGTCTCTGCAGGTACGGCGAGGGAGGCACGTTTGTCGAAAAGGGGCACCCTTTCCTGCGTGGCATCGATTACGGTTTGCCTTTGAAAAATAAAGGGACTTTGCCGGTGAATCCCTCCGGTGGCCTCATAGCCTGCGGCCACCCCGTTGGGGCCACCGGTTTGATGCAGGCCGTGTTTGCATTCTGGCAGCTTCAGGAAAGGATCGGCGTCCACTTCGGGGATGATACGCTGCAGATCGATGGTGCAAGGAGGGGTCTTATCCACAGTCACGCGGGGACGGGAACATATGTGACGGTTTCCGTACTCGAAAGGGGGTGGTAGGGATGACCGGGAAAAAGATATCAAAAAAAGACAGACCTAAATATAACCCTGACGCGAAGCTTCCCGAGACCATGACCGGGTCGACGGTGTATAACGTTCCCTTTCCCGAGGACCTTTCAGAGCTGAAGAAAATGAGCCCGATCATCGTAAAGTATCCCTATCAGATAGAGTACATCCACTCTTACGGTCAGGATTCGCC
>WVXK01000048.1:35968-36156 GCA_011773515.1 Deltaproteobacteria bacterium | reverse complement strand
ATGCTGTGCGGATCCGAGTGCGACTGGATAGAGCTGCCCCTCGTTGGAAGAATTCACACATTCACCACGTGCTACTTCGGAAGCGAAGCGTTCCTCGAGGAGACACCCTTCCATCTCATCCTCGTGGAGTTTGACGGTGTTGATACTCTTTTGCTTGCAAGGCTCATCGGGGTTGAGAAGCCCGAGGA
>WVXK01000048.1:23424-35863 GCA_011773515.1 Deltaproteobacteria bacterium | reverse complement strand
CGAGCATAAAACCCTCGAACACACGCTGAGAGAATTCTGCAAAAAGGAGGTGCTTCCCTTTGCGGGGGAGTGGGACAGGTCGGGTGAGATTCCGGCAGAAATTATTGGAAAACTCGGAATGCTCGGGCTGATGGGGGTATGCGTGCCGGAAAACTACGGGGGCGTCGGAATGGACACTGTCTCCTATGCTATCGCCATCAAAGAGATAGCAAGCGCAGACGGGTCCCTGGCGCTGATGCTGGCGTCACACAATTCACTCTGCGCCGGGCACATTTTGCTGGCCGGGACTGAAGCGCAGAAGAGGCAGTATCTGCCGCCGATGTCTTCCGGGGAGAAAATTGGCGCCTGGTGTCTTACAGAGCCCGATTCGGGATCGGACGCAGCATCGATGAAATCAAGAGCAGAACGGGTACCGGGTGGATGGAATATCAACGGAACAAAGATGTTTATCACGCAGGGTTCCACGGCAGACCTTTATGTCCTGATGGCAGTCACCGACCGGGACAAGGGAAAAGGTGGAATTACCGCCTTCGTTGCCGAAAGGGATAACCGGGGCCTCAAACCGGGGAAAAAGCTCGATAAGCTCGGCATGAGAGCCTCTGACACCGCGGAGGTCGCGTTCGATGATATGTTCCTGCCTGCCGACAATGTTCTGGGAAATGTGGGAGGGGGATTCTTTGACACGCTCACCGTTTTATCGGGAGGCAGAATTTCCATCGCGGCCCTTTCGGTGGGAATTGCCACCGGGGCCCTTCGGGAATCGATACAATATGCCAAGGAAAGGCAACAGTTCGGGAAGCCGATTTCGAACTTCCAGGCAGTACAGTGGTTGTTAGCGGACATTTCAACGGAGATCGAGGCCGCCTGGATGCTCACTCTGAAGGCCGCTTACTTGAAAGATGCGGGGAAAAAATATACGAGGGAAGCCTCAATGGCTAAGCTGTACGCCTCCGAAATGGCAATGAAGGCAACGGTGAAGGCCGTCCAAATTCACGGCGGGTATGGGTACATCGAGGATTATCCCGTTGAAAAATACATGCGAGATGCAAAGCTCTGCGAGATCGGCGAGGGGACATCGGAGATGCAGAGGATTGTCATCGCAAAAGATTTGATAAGAGGGTGACGGAAAATGGCCAAAAAGCCTGAGGACCTGGTTGTGGGCGGCGATATTTTGGCTACAGCCAGGCTCATGAGAGACCTTGACGATGAGATGCCATCGGCCCAAAAGGTATTGAAGAAACTCTACAAGCACACGGGCAATGCACACATAATTGGGGTCACCGGAGCGCCCGGATGCGGGAAAAGCACGCTCGTAGACGTGATAACCGAACTTTTGAGGAAAAAGAGGATGACCGTCGGGATAATTGCCATAGATCCCACGAGCCCGTTCAGCGGTGGTGCGATACTCGGTGACAGGATTAGAATGCAGAAACATACCCTCGATGAGGGCGTGTTCATCAAGAGCCTGGCCACACGCGGGCATCACGGGGGGCTTTCCCGATCCACCATCGATATCGTGAACGTCATGGACTCTATGGGAAAAGACGTAATCATAATCGAAACGGTTGGCGTCGGGCAGGACGAGACGGAGGTGGTCAAGGTGGCGCATACAAACGCCGTTGTACTCGTGCCCGGCCTCGGCGACGACATCCAGGCGATCAAGGCGGGAATTCTGGAGATTGCAGACATATTTGTCGTCAACAAGTCCGACAGGGAGGGCGCAGACAGGACGAGGTCCGAGCTCGAGATGATGATCGAGATGAAACAGTATGGCGATGGTGAGTGGAAGCCGAAAATTTGTAATACCGTGGCGACGAGTGGTGAGAGTGTCGATAAGCTTCTGGGCTTTATCGATGAGCACCGGAGGTTCATCGGTACGAGTGAAAAGAAAAGAGCTCATCGGATCCGAAAGGCAACCGTAGAGCTCATGGAGATACTCAAAAGCAAACTCCTGGAAAAAGCGCTCGATGACCTGAAGGAGCACGACCTCTTCGATAAGATCGTGGCCGATATTTCGGACAGGAAGAAGGATCCCTATTCGGTTGTCGAAAAGATCGTAAACCACAGCTTTGCCTTTCACCTTTTAAACAGCAGAAAAAAGAGGGACGGAAAATGAGAGTTCTTTCCGAAGGGGGAAAGGAATATAAGTTTGTCCACCCCGATGATTTTCGCAGGCACGTGAGAGAGAACAAAACGAGAGAGCCCGTATCGAAAATCATTTCTGAGAAGGAGGCGATTTCCCGGTATGTAGATGATGGAGATTACGTCGTGTATGATTTTTCCTCGCTCACACGCGGACCTCAGGCTCTCATAAGGGAAATAATCAGACAGCGGAAAAAAGACCTCTGGGTCGGGGCGGAGTTTACCTTACATGAATCCCCCCTTCTCGTCGGCGGCGGATGCGTGTCGAAAATAGACGTGGGATTTTTGGGATACGGATCATACATCGGTGACGCAGTCTGCAAGGGGAGGGTAACGGTGTATGAGTGGACGAACGGTGGGATAGCCCTGAGGATACTCGCGGGAAGCAGGGGAATACCCTTTATCCCGACGAGGGATCTCCTTGGATCCGATAATATCGATCACTCGGGGGCGAAGGTCATCCAGGATCCTTTTACCGGGGACCCCCTCTGCCTTCTTCCCGCATTGCATCCCGATGTGGCTCTCATACACGTCCATCAATCAGACGTTTTCGGAAATGCAAGGATATTCGGGACAAACCTCTTTGCCCTCGAAGCGGCGGTAGCATCAAAGAAGGTAATCCTCTCGACCGAGGAGATCATCGACCATGAGGAAATCAGGACGGATCCTCAACGCACGACCATCCCCTATTACTGCGTCGATGCCGTTGTCCATCTCCCATTCTGCGCATACCCGGGCTGTATGCCCGGCAAGTACGAGCTCGATATCGAGCATATCGGTAAACTGAATGGGATAGTTACCGATGAACAGATGAAGGAATACCTCGAGGAATATGTCTACGACGTTTCTGACCATGCTGAATTTATCGACAGGAAGGTTGGGAGCAGGAGGCTCCGGGAGCTCATTAGAAAAGCATCGATAAAAGAGGGGTATCGCTAGGGGGGAAGGTGAGAAGAACGGTCGAATTTACGGACACCGAGTTTATGATTGTCCATGCCGCGAGGCTGCTCGAGGATAAAAAAACATTCTTCGTCGGATTCGGACTTCCCCAGATCGTTGCCATTCTTGCCCAAAAACTGTACACGCCGGACATAGTGCAGGTTTTTGAATTCGGCGCAATCGGGCCACGTGCGGTCACGCCCTTCGTGAGGGGAACAATGGGTGGGCCGCAGAACACACACCGGTCCATTCAATGGGCGAATATGAACACGGCGTTCTCCTACTCGGCTGCCGGTTACATAGATTACGGGATGCTGGGCGCCGCGCAGATCGACAAATATGGAAATATCAACTCGACGATGATAGGGGAATCCTTCGATGCCCCTGTCAGGAGGTTCCCCGGGAGCGGGGGTGGCAACCAGGTGGCAAGCTACTGCTGGGAAACAATCATCGTGATGAAGCACGAGCCAAGAAGGTTTGTGGAGAAGGTTGATTTCATAACCTCTCCGGGCTTTCTCCGGGGAGACAGGTCGCGGGAAGAATCGGGCCTCCCCTCCAAAACGGGTCCCTGGAGAGTTGTCACCTCAAAAGCCCTCTTTGGTTTCGATGAGGATACGCGGATCTTGAAACTCCAGGGTGTGCAGAGAGGCCTCGGGGTAGACGACGTGATCGAAGGTATGGGGTTCAAGCCCGCGATTGCCGATCATATAGAGGAACTCTCTCCCCCGAGCGCAGAAGAGATCGATCTTCTCAGAAACGATATCGATCCGTCGAACATCATTATCGGTGGGGAGACAGTTAGAATAGAGGCATGAAATAGGTCAGGGCCCGCCGATGTGCCTCTGCGGCGTGGTCAACCCCTGCAAGGACAGCCCCTCCATAAGTATTTAAACAGAATCTGTTATAATCGGAGGGAGACACTTTGTGGAGAATGCTATTCACATGAGGAGAAAGGCCTACGTACATACATTCGGGTGCCAGATGAACGAGTATGATTCGGCCAGAATGATGGGGCTCTTGGAAACCTCGGGATATGAGCATGCAGAATCTCCTGAAACGGCAGATCTCATCATCGTCAATACCTGCAGCGTCAGGGAAAAAGCCGAACAGAAAGTGTACAGCCTTCTCGGCCGGCTGAAAAAACACAAAATAAAGCGTGGGACAAAGATCGCCGTTGGAGGATGCGTCGCACAGCAGCTGGGGGAGGGTATTTTCACGAGGGCACCCCACGTGGATATAGTTTTTGGGACACATAATATTGACAGTTTGCCCGACCTACTGCGGGAGGCGGAAGATGGAAAGCGTTCAGTTTCCGGCCTGGAGGTGTTCGAAATTCCCTCCACCTTCAGCGGTGACCAGTACCTGAGCGAAGGGAGGGTCAAGGCCTACGTCACAATCATGCAGGGATGCGATAACTATTGCACCTACTGCATCGTTCCGCTGGTGAGAGGGAGGGAGTACAGCAGGCCCCGGGAGGACATACTGAGGGAAATCAGGAGCCTGTCGAAAAGAGGGGTGAGGGAGGTCACGCTCCTTGGACAGAACGTCAACTCATTCGGCAAGAAAAATGGGGGGACATCATTTACCGACCTCTTAGGAGAGGTATGCCGGGTAGAGGGAATCGAGAGGGTGCGTTTCGTTACGTCCCATCCGATGGATTTTTCCGACGAACTCATTTATGCATTCGGAGAAAACGAGAAGCTGTGCTCCCACGTTCATCTGCCTGCCCAGAGCGGCTCCGACAGGGTGCTTCGCATGATGAACCGGAGGTACACGAGAGACCACTACCTTTCGATCATCGGCAAATTGCAGAAGGTACGGCCGGACATGTCCTATTCATCCGATTTTATCGTCGGGTTTCCCGGCGAAAAGGATAAGGATTTCGAAAAAACCCTGGAACTCATGCGGGAGGTCGGGTACGATACCACGTACTCGTTCAAATTTTCCCCCAGGCCGGGTACTGCTGCAGAAAAGTTGGATGGGCGGGTGGAAGAAAGCGTCGTGAGAAGACGGTTGATGGAACTCCAGGCCCTTCAAAAGAAGATTACCGGTGTCAACTACGGTAAAATGGTCGGGAAAAAAGTAAAAGTACTTGTTGAGGGTATATCCAAAACCGACGATAATAAGTATACTGGTCGCACAGCGTGTAATAAAATAGTCAACTTCGATGCCGGACCGGATGAGAGGGGCAAGATTGTCATGGTTACCATTAACGATGCTCTTGCCCATTCATTGACCGGGTCGATAGAAAACGGGGGTTCTCGAGATGAAAGAAGTTAATGTGCTCGGCATAACGATAGACCCGGTTACCAACTCTCCCATCGTTATCCTGCGGGACGTGGACAAAAAATTTACCCTTCCCATATGGATCGGCGTTCTGGAGGCAAATTCCATTGCCATAGAAATTGAGAAGATGGACCTCCCGAGGCCGATGACCCACGATCTTACGAAGAACATTATCGAGGAATTCGGCGGAAAAGTCCTGCGGGTGGAGATTACCGACCTGAAGGAAAACACCTATTTTGCCGTAATATACATCCAGTCAGATGGCAAAAGGTTCCAGATAGACTCCCGTCCAAGCGACGCGATAGCCCTGGCCCTGAGGTGCAAAGCAGCAATATATGTCTATGATTCGGTCCTCGAGAAGGCCTACAGCCTTGAATCCGAAGAGGGCAAGGAGGGGCAGGATCGCTGGTCTGAGCTTCTTGAAATGCTCAATCCCGAAGAATTTACGAAGTACAAGATGTAGATTGGGGGAAGATGCAGCACCCGAAGACTATTATAGTTGTCGACGATAGTTCATCCGATCTCAAAAAGTCCCAGTTGCTCATCGAAGGAGAGTTTATCGATGTCGTCTTCATCCCATCCTCTCATTACTTTTCCGATATAAAACTGAAGGAAAAAGCATCCCTCGTTTCAATCACCTCGAATAACGTGAGCGAGGAAAACCTGCTGAGAATACTGCGGGAAGCAAACGGGGGGCTTCCCCTGTTGTGCTTCAAAGAGACTCCTCCTCTGAAAAAACTCGGCGAATGGGTCCTTAGCCGGGAAAACGACGCCGTATCGGAGGAGGAAAGAGATGTGGTTGAGAAGTTGATGGCCGAGAGCCTCGACTACTACCTTCTCGCTTCGGTTTATCAGCGTTGCTTGAATATCATCACCTCATACGAGATAGAAACGCTTTTAGCCAGCGCCACGGACGCGTTCCTGAGTGAGCTAAAAGTCGAATCATGCGTTCTCTGGCTCGCCGACCAGCAAGAGACGGATGCATTCACGATCTCCGCCGTGAGGGGGCTGATCAACATTGACCTCGAAGGATCGAGGTTTTACCTCTCCAAGATGGAATTTTACGAACAGGTCAATGGCCTCATGCCTTTTGAATACCCGGAGACGGGGAAAAAGGATAGCTTTCTCTACGTTCCACTCGTCCACGCCGGATATCCCATCGGTCTTTTGAAGCTGGGGAAAAAATTGACGGGGAAACCGTTTTCGGAGAAGGAAGAGGGTATCTGTAAGATTATAGCCGACCACTGTGCGTTTGCGATAAAAAACCTTGATAAAATTCAGAAACTCGAAAAAATAACGCTTCTTGACCCGGAGACCAAGGTATATTCTGCTTCATTTTTCAGCGACTATTTCGAAAAGGAATCGTCGAAGTCCACCCGTTTTCAACGCCCCCTATCACTGATTTATGTTCATCTCGACAATTACAGCTATCTCCTCACAAGGCTCAAGGAAACGATTGTCCATGACCGTGTTTCCCACCTGCTGACCAGGATCGCTAAAACGCTCAGAGACTCCGACCTCATTTCCCGGCTCGAGAGTAACCGTTTTTGCATTCTCCTGCCCGAAACGGACTATCTCGGTGCCCTGATAACAATTAAACGCCTGAGGAAGATGATCAGCGAAGGGTTGCGTCTGGAACACCTCGATAAGACCTACTACGTGAACGTGCTGATGCGGGCCGTTTCATTTCCCGACGACGGAGATACCCTCGATGAACTCAAAAAATCCGTTGACAAGAAGTTTATCCTCTACAAGAGGAGCCCCGTTTACAAGTATCGGCTTCAAGACAAGAACTTCTGGGATATATTCGAGGTCGTCATCGGTGATCTTTCTCAGTACAGGGAGCAAAGTTCCGAACTGATCGATAGCGGCAATTTCAGGGTAAAGGCGGATTACGGCAGGAACAGGTATTTTTCCATGGAGACAGAGGAATTCACGAAGATAGTCGAAGTTATTTCACAGGATTTGTGCATGGGTAAAGACGAGAGGGGGATACTTCTTATTGCAGGGCCGAGGCCCGAGTTGATTCGCCAGATACTGTCATCTTTCGAGATCAACAACGTCCCTTCAAAAAAGGTCTACATCCTCGGGAAAAAGGCAGTATCAAAGTTCGACGCAAAAAACGTATTGATTGTCTCCGCGGACGACAAGAGGCTCGATTCATCTAACATATTGATATACCTGAAAGACAGCGGCGCCTATGCTCTCATGACTGCCTCTGCTGATGGAAAACTGGTAGGTTTCAACACGTCGGATGAGGTTCTCGTGGAAACCCTCTTTGAGAAAATTCAGGATATGTACATGATACAGGGGACATTCTGATGGCGGGCCATGAGCAAAAATATTCTCATAGCTGACAGGGATAAGAGGATACGGGATCGGCTCTCATCGAAGCTCAGGGCGAGGGGCTTTGATGTCGATACGGTAGAGGACGGATCGAGTGCCCTGGAGTCTGTCCTGGTGAGCTTGCCGGATCTTTTCGTCGTCGATACCGATCTCGACGTTCTGCCCACGGAAAGGCTCATCCAGATCATACGCTCAAACCCGAAAACGCGGGAGTTGCCGGTAATCTATCTTTCAAGTGAAGGAAAGAGCCTTAGCACTTTCAGGAAGGACGTAGACGATTTCGTCAGAAAACCGTTCAATATGAGCGAGTTTATCCTGCGGGTGTCGCGAATATTCAGGTATGGAATAAAGGAGGCGTCGCTTATTTCCGGTGACACAGAGGTTTCCGGCAACTTATCCCACATGTCACTGCCTGACCTGATTCAGATGTTTTCCTTGAATGGGAGAAGCGGTATCCTTAACGTGGCTTCGAAGAGGACTTCAGGCTCAATTTACATGAGCAAGGGAGAGATAACATCTGCAATTTCCGGCACTACTGCGGGAGAAAAGGCTTTCTACCGTCTGATCAATCTCCAGGAGGGAGAGTTCCAGTTTATCCCCGGGGAGTTCGACTCCAAGAGAACAATCGTTAAAAGCAGTCACAGCCTGATTTTCGAGGGATTGCGCAGACATGATGAAATGGCCTTGATCACGGAAGATTTTCCCGACCCCGATGATTCAGTTGAGTTCATGATCAACCCCCATAAGCTACCCCCAACGTCAAACTCCGTGTTGAAAGAGATCCTCATGCTCATCGAGTACTATTCAAAGGTCGAGGAGATCGTGGACGCCTCCACCCACCCCGATTACGATGTTTATAAAGCCCTTCTCTCGATGAGCAAGAGAAATTTCATCAGGATCGGGAGGTTCGAGAAAAAACAGGTAAAGCTCGACTTCCTCGACAAAGACGAAATCATCAAAATACGTTCAAAAAGAGAGATCCCTGTCTCAAAAGATGTGGATAACCCCATCGTTGGAAAGATAGTTTTTTTCCTCCCCGAAGATTCCATCCTTGACGACATAATAACTGTGCTCAATCGATATTCTGAATTCCAGGTGGACAGGTATTTTTTGGCGGCAAAAAACAGGGAGAGGGGCATCTCAAAGGGAGTATTCGGATATTTACACGTTGGGAAAAATGCGCGGATAGCCTTGCTTTCCTTTCTGTGCAGGAGGGAGTTTTCTCCCATGTGGCACGCGATGTCGGCGAGATCTATCGGCGTAATTCTCATCCTGAAAGACGAGATGAGCAGTTCCCTCGAGGACCTCCTGGCTGTCTCGGAGTTTGCAAAGAGCACGGGCAGCGGGCAGGTTCTCGGGATCATGAGCAAGAGTTTCACCAATTTCGGCCTGGGTGACAACACCCTCAGTCTTTTCAAAAAAAGAGCCGAAAAATTGCGCTGTGCGATTAAAATAAAAGAGATGGATGATTTGACCCCGGTTGAAATACAGGCTTCCCTGCAGGAAGTTATTAGACGGCACATAGAGATCGTGGAGAACCGCGATGATAGATTTGCACATTCACTCGATATTTAGCGATGGCGTGCTCATACCATCGGAAATCGTATCCCGGGCCAAGCAGAAAGGCTACAAAGCTCTTGCTCTGACTGACCACGTGGACACGTCGAACATCGATTTCGTGCTGTCCGGCATGGTAAAGGTTTCCCGGGACCTGTCCCTTAAAACCGGGGTGAAAGTTGTTCCGGGTGTAGAGATAACGCACGTCCCGCCTTCGCTCATAGGCGGCCTCGTCACCGAGGCAAGGGAACGGGGTGCCGGCATAGTTATCGTTCATGGCGAGACGATTGTGGAGCCGGTTCCCCCGGGAACGAACAGGGAGGCGATTATTGCGTGTGCCGATATCCTCGCCCATCCGGGCCTCATAACGGAGGAGGATGCGATGCTGGCAGCAAAAAATGGCGTCTTTCTGGAGATAACTTCGAGGGGAGGGCATTCCTACACGAATGGCCATATCGTCAGAATGGCAAGGAGAACGGGTGCGGAATTGATCTTCAACACCGACGCCCACGGGCCTGGAGACTTTATCGATAAGGAGACGGCAAGGGCAGTTCTTGAGGGTGCGGGCCTTTTGGCTGATGATGTTTCGTTGATTTTTGAAAATTCCGCAAACTTGATAGATAAGAGGGGCTGAAACGTGGCGAAGAAACGGCTGACGAAAAAGGAACTCAAGCAACCAGATGAGGTTTTGACGCTTCTTGGCACGGCGACAAGATTCATAACGGAAAACCAGGCAAAGCTGATGGCCGTCGCCGGCTCGATATTCGTGCTTGCCCTGGCAATTTATGGTTACAAAGGCTATACGAGCCGGAAATTTTCCAAGGAAAATGGAAAGCTCTGGCAAATTGTTGCCAGGATACCCGATAAATACCTGGAACTCAGCGAAGGGGAAAAACAAAACCTCGTCCTGGTCAAGTCCGATCTCGAGAATTTTTTGAAAAAAGTCGGCTCGAAATCCGTGAAAATTTACGCGCAGTACTATATCGCCGATGTGAACTTCAAGCTCGCATACTATTCAAACGCGGTCGAGAAATTTCAGGAGATTCTCGGGAAAGAGGAGGTACCCCCCGAGTTGCGTTACATCAGCAACATCGGACTCGGGTACAGCTATGAGGCCCTTTCCGAGTATAAATCGGCGATCCGTCACTTCAAGGCTGCCGGGGATATGGCAACCGACCCTTACAGCAGGGGTGCCGCCTCCTACGGGATGGCCCGCTGTTATGAGCTGATGGGGGATTTCGAAGTAGCAAGGCAGATATATGCCGATATCCTTGAAAAGAACCCTGATTACCCTGATATTGAATTCATCAAAATCAGGCTTTCCTCAATTTCCTGATGAAACTCAACATCGCTTTCCTATGGCACCTTCACCAGCCGTACTATCTCGACCCTGAGGAGAACAGCTTTCTCCTTCCCTGGGTTCGCCTGCACGCTACAAAGAACTACCTCTTCATTGCAGACCTGTTCAAGGAGTTCCCCCGACTCAGGCACAACATCAATCTCGTTCCATCTCTTGTCAAACAGATAGAGCACTACGACAGAGATGGGTTGAGCGACACCTGTTTTGCGCTTTCAGAAAAGAACGCCTACGACCTTTCTACCGAAGAGAAGGAGTATATTCTGAAAAACTTTTTCCACGCCCACGCAGAGACGATGATCTATCGGTTTCCACGGTATAAAGAGCTCTTCCAGCGCTGGCGAGGCACGTCAGGTAATGTTGACAGGGCGCTGAAACTTTTCGGCATAACAGAGATAACCGACCTTCAGGTCCTGTTCAATCTCGTATGGCTGAACCCCGTTCACTATGAAGGGAACAGGAAGATTCAGGAAATAGTGCAAAAAGGCCGGCTCTTTGGGGAAGAGGATAAAAGGGTTCTGCTCGATTTTCACAAGGAAATAATCGGCAGAGTAATAAGCAGGTTCAGGGAGGTTTCCGATGCCGGCATAGCAGAACTGACGGTGTCTCCTTTTTACCACCCCATACTGCCGATCCTCATCGACAGCAATTGTGCGGAACTTGCAGACCCCCATGTTGAGCTTCCGCCGTTTCGCATCGCCTATCCCGATGACGCCGTGGACCAGATAAAGAAAGCGAAGGAGTACTTTCTCGACGTTTTCGGATTTTCCCCCTCGGGAATGTGGCCATCCGAGGGATCGGTGTCAGAGCCGGCGTTAGAACTCATGGCAAAGGAGGGGTTCCGGTATACATTTACCGATGAGCTCGTTCTCAGCAAGGGGATCAATGAGATAATTCACCGGGATACCGGGGGCCTGCCGGATAAGCCTGAAGTATTGTACCAACCATACCGGTATAAAAACTTGGATTTTCACATATTTTTTAGAGATCACTATCTATCCGATCTGATTGGATTCGTCTACAAGAATTGGGATCAGCAGACAGCGGCAAACCATCTCTTCAACAAATTTCTCGACATACGCCGCAATATTACAGAAAGAGGTTTAAATCCCGAGGATTATATTGTCTCACTCATATTTGACGGGGAAAATCCCTGGGAATACTACCCCAATTACGGCATTGATTTCTTACGGTCTCTCTTTGATAAATTAAGCAGGTCGGATGATCTGAACGTTGTAACATACCGTGAATACATGAACGTGAAGGGGAAAAAAAGCTTCCCCGTCCTCGAATCGATAAAACCCGGTTCATGGATTGACGGTACTTTCAGGATATGGTTTGGCCAGCAGGAGGATTTTGCTGCGTGGAAGTATATATATAAATTGAAAAACCTGATTTATGACAGGTATATAGATACTGATAAATCAAGTAAAGCATTAGAATATATACGGATTGCTGAGGGGTCAGATTGGTACTGGTGGTATGGGGATGAGCATTTCACGGCAAACCTTCTTGAGTTCGACAAGTTGTTCAGGAAAAATATAAAAATGGCCTATAGTTGCCTGGGCGAAGATCCCCCAAAAAGCCTGGAGAAGGAGATTTTTTCCCCGGAAAGACTGGTTCAGGCGATCGATGGGGACATGCTCGTTCTAAGGCCCAAATCTTACATAAATCCAAGAATAGACGGGAAGATTACCTCTTACTACGAGTGGATCGGGGGTGCCAAATTTGTTCAAAGCCCCACATTCGCCTCGATGCACCGGGCCGGATTCGGAATAATCAGCTCCCTGTACGCAGGGTATGACAGGAACA
>WVXK01000048.1:7463-23414 GCA_011773515.1 Deltaproteobacteria bacterium | reverse complement strand
GGAACCAGGTCGTTTGCGCATTTGAAGATGTTTTCGAAGCCTCATATCCGCTTCAAATGTTTCTCGAGAAAGGAAAGGGAACGATTCAATTCTTTGTTGTCGGGACCAGCGACAGGGTTTTTGAAGAAAGATGGCCAGAAATGGCCGAATTCAAGATGAGGATAACGGGGGAAGATCCGGCGAAGGAAGAATGGATCATCTGAATGCCGGTTATAACGTCTGATAATGTATATTATGTTAACTTAGGTGCAGATTGCTCGCTCATTGGCTCTTTCCCGCTCTCTTTTTCCTGATTATCCCCTCTCTACGACGATATAACGATAAACGTCCACTTCATGAACGTATCTTTTTCGAAGCTGTAGAGATCGCGAACGAATTCCTTCACCAGAGAGACCTGTTTGTTGAACGTCTGGCGCGGAAAAAGGCCTGCAGCCTGTGCGGGAATCGTGAGAAATTCTGTCAGAAACTCACTCTCTGCCTGAAAAAGGTATTCTGTGGTAAAATTCTTGATCTTTGATGCTTTTAGCCATTTGATAAGATCAGGAAGGCCAAATGCTCCATATCTGTATGAAAAACCTTCGAAATGTTTCTTTATAAGGTCCTGCCCTCTCATGTCGGAAAGTCCCGAGTAAAAGCTGATTGCAATCTTTCCCCTGTTGTTTAGCAATGTCAGCGCTTGATGGAGACTTTTTTTAAAATCGGGGAGCAAAAAGAGCGATGCTGTGTAGAAAATCGCATCGAATTTCTCTATGAAGTGATCGGATAAATTTTCCGCATCGCCGTGGATGAATATGAAATTGCCCAGATCAGCGTATTTATTCTTTGCAATATCAAGCATATTTGCAGATATATCTATTGCATAATATGAACAATTGTCTCCAAAACACTTATAAAGGCTGTACGTCGATATGCCAGTACCGCAACCAACGTCGAGCACTCTCGAGGCCTTCTCCATCCCTCCCATGATTTCTACCAGCTTGTAGGTAAGGTTTTCAAAAAGGTGATGTTTTTGCTCGAAACGTTCGTAGTGCTCTACACTGGCATCAAAGTTTTCCCTTACTGCTTTTTTGAACCTTTCGTCGAAGCTGCTCATGTGATACCTGGCGGGGATATTCTTTTAGACTTTTTCGTGGGGATCGAACAGTTTCTTGTGCTCATTTAACGCGAATCTGTCTGTCATCCCCGCGATGTAGTCGCATATCACCCTTTCGAGGCCTTCCCTGTTTTTTTTCGCATAAAAGCGCGGGGGCAATTGCTCGGGCCTTGTTCTGTAAGCGTCATAGAGATCCACTATAATCCTTTTCGCTTTTTCCTCCATCCTGATGACCCTGTAGTGGCAGTACATATTATTATATAGGAATTTCTTGAGATCTTCGTTTTTTTCCCTCATTTCCTCGCTGAATGTTATCATTCGGCCGCCGAAGTTGCGAACATCGTCAACCGAGGTAAGTTGCGCCTTCTCGATGCTTTCCCAGGAGTAAAAGGTAAGGTCCCTGGTGAGAAAGGAGATGATCGTCGAAATTCCCCTGTGTTTCAGCGCATCGTCATCGAGTGAGGTATAGTTTTTTCTCACCATCTGTATCGCTTCCTTCCAGAGCGTTACGCCCTCCAGCTGCTTCAACGTGATGAGGCCGCTTCTCAAGCCGTCATCGATGTCGTGATTGCTGTAGGCAATCTCATCGGCCAGGTCGACTATCTGTCCCTCCAGGGAGGGCTCTTTTCCGGGCGAGAATTCAAAGGGAGGCGACGTCGTGTCATAGGCCGATGAATGCTTGCATATTCCCTCTCTCACCTCGTATGTGAGGTTGAGGCCGTTGAACTCAGGATATCTCTTCTCGAGGTGGTCCACCACGCGCAGTGACTGGAGGTTGTGCTCGAAGCCGCCGTGGTTTTCCATCAGGTCGTTCATCGTTCTCTCTCCCGCATGTCCGAAGGGTGTGTGGCCGAGGTCGTGGGCAAGGACGATCGCTTCCGTAAGGTCCTCGTTCAAGCGCAGGGCCCTGGAAATCGACCGCGCTATCTGTGAGACTTCAATCGTGTGGGTCAGGCGCGTGCGGTAGTGATCACCCTCGTGATTCACAAAAACCTGGGTCTTGTATTCCAGCCGCCGGAATGCGGCAGAATGGATAATACGGTCCCGGTCCCTCTGGAAAGCAGTTCGAATCGTATCCTCTGCCTCAGGATGCTTTCGGCCGCGGGAAAGGAGGCTCTTGGACGCGAAGGGGGCAAGCCTTTCACTTTCGAGTTTCTCGTAATCTTCTCTCGTAAGCATGCTCATTACATTCTGTCAGAGATACATATTTTGTCTTTGCCCGTCTTCTTTGCAAGGTAGGAGGCGTCATCCGCCCTGCTTACCAGCTGATCCGGGGTGATGTTGCCTGCATGTGTGGAGCAGATACCGATGCTGACCGTCAATGCCGCCCTCTCATCCTCAACGGGAGACATGTTCATCTTTGCAACTTCGCTCTTGATCCTCTCTGCGAGAACGATGGCACCCCTCTGGTCAGTCTCGGGAAGAATCGCCGTAAACTCATCGCCCCCGTAGCGGGAAACGATGTCGATCTTTCTCACTGCCCTGTTTATGGCCGTCGATATCATTTTCAAGGCCAGGTCGCCCGCCAGATGACCGTAGGTGTCGTTGAACACCTTGAAGTTGTCAACGTCTATCATCATGAGGGAGAGGTTGGTTCCGTATCTCTTCGACCTGTCAAGTTCGCCCCGCAGAAGCTTGAAGAACTCCCTGTGGTTGTAGAGACCCGTCAGCCCGTCGGTTATCGACATCCTCTCTGTCTCCTCATAGAGGTCGGCAATTTCCAGAGCCAGTGACGCTTCGTTCACCAGTCCCACTATGCTGCCGATGTGCTCTGTCTTGAGCTCTTTTTCATCCCGCCCTTCCTTGATGATGAGCACGCCCTCGACGTTGAAGAGGTTGCATTTAAAGCAGGTTTCCTTCGGGTTTTTTGAAGGCTCCACGATATGGGAATCACACTTTACCGCACCCCTCACCCAGCATTTCTGGTCGTTACTCATGTAGGCGGGACAATCATTCGTGCTGCATTTGAAATGCTGGTAACACTTGAACCTCCTGTTTTTCAGAACCGGAATGACAAAGGACGGCCCATTTGCCAGCAGGATGAGATCATCGTAGCGGCAGTCGATCTTGGATGCATCCTCAACATAGTGATATGTCCCGCTCCAGCTCACCTTGGTGAGAAAAAAGGTTTCGTCAAGAAGTGGAATGGTCACCCTCTCTTTGCCGTACTTGAGCGCGTCCAGGTTGAACTCCATTCCGGGAGCATCCCGGTTGAATCTTCCCCAGATAAAATTTTCGTAACCGAGCTCTTTTATCCCTTCGAGCAGGATAGGGATCACGCTATCCTTGTTCAGCGCTTTCAACATCTTCTTCGTTATCGAATGATTGATGAGGAGTTCGTTGTGGTTTCTTCTCAACTCCTTGAGGCTTCCAAGCTCAACCTCCTCGAGCTTCTTTTTCACAACCCTGTGCTCTTCCCTCAAGTTCGTATATTCACCGACCAGCGAGTTGACGTTCAGGTAGAGGTTCTCGGGGTTGATCCCGTCGAGCAGCTCAATTCCCACCTTCTCCCTTCTCTCCTGAAAAAGGTCGATGGACAAGGAAGCCGGCTTGATTATGCGCACGTGAAGAAAGAAAACCAGCGATGCGAGGAAGAGAAATCCCAGGACCACGCAAACCTGGGGAACCAGGGGTATTTCTAAAAAACCCTCGGGAGCGGTAACGGTAACACCGATATCAAATTCAGTGATTGCTTTTTCCCACGAATCAAAATTTTCAATCATTCTTTCCAGGCGTGAGTCAGCGGGAAGCAGCGACGTGTCGGCGAGTGAGATGCGGCCTTCGAGGGAGAAGATTTTGCAGTAAACGCCTCTTGCCGCAAGGCCGTTCAGGTATTCGAGAATGCCGGGAACTCTCAGCTCTGCCGAGGCGATACTTTTCACGTCGGGATTACTTGCCACCGCAAATGGCAGAACCATGCCCTGCTCCGGCTGGTTTCGCAGGTGGCCGATGTAAAGGCTGAACTTTTCTCCTTCCGCTGATTTGAGCATTTTCTTGCCGCGCAGAATGGATGGGTCCTCGGTGAAAGTCACCGGGGTTGCAAGGTACATTTTTATACTGTCAGTAATTTTTTCCGATAGCAGCGCGTCCCCGTTTTTTGCAACGAGCGACGCACTTCTCCAGATTGCAGATGAGATATTCCCGGTGATATTCCCGCTTATGCTCTCAAAGGCCAAATCGGCGTATCTCGCCCTGACGGTTTTGAGGAGAAAGCCAAAAAAGATCGTGAGTGCGGTTAGTTCGATGATAAGGAGCAAAGCGGCTACCCTGCTCCTTTTGATTGTATATTTGGAGGGGGCCCTGTTTTTCATTCCAAACTATATTACGCAAAAACAGTTTGTTTGTTAAGACCAAATTAAGGATCGTGAAGGAGAGTCAAAAAGGCTCTATTTCCACTGATCCATTAAAACATTGACTTTTGGAAAATGATTATTATTATATTGAAACAAAATGAAATCCGGGTGATATCCAAATGAGAGTGGTGTCGATCGTTATTTTGTTTTTCATTCTTCTTCTCTGTGTCTTTCATGCACCACCCTCCTCCTTCGCACTGTGCGTCGAGGTCGGCAAGGCCTCTCCTAACCTGGAACTGACCGACATAGACGGAAAGAAGGTCTCTCTGGATGCGTACAGGGGGAAGATAATACTCCTTGCATTCTGGGCTTCCTGGTGTCCCCGTTGCGAGGAGGAACTGACCTTTCTTCAGGGGGTATACAAGACAAGCCCCGATATCGTGGTCATCGCCATCAACCAGGAGGCACAGAACATATCCAGGGCTCACGTGGCGAGGATAAAGGAAACGCTTACACAGTGGAAGATAGATTTTCCCGTGCTCATCGACAGGGAGCTTTTAGCCTGGGATATGTTCTGCATAAATGCATTGCCCACGAGCATAATTATCGATAAAGCCGGGAAGATCCGCTATGCGGAAGCCAACTATTACTGGGCGTCACAGGACAAGATAGCAAATATAATCAATGAGATCCGAACCGGAAAGTGAGCTATGACGAGACTCGCAAGGTGCTGTCTTGCCACGCTCGTTGTCTTTCTCTGGTCATTCCCTCAACCTGCTCTCCCGGAAGGGCTGATTTCCCTTCTTGAAAGGGGCGATGTTGCCCCTTCATTCGAACTGAAATCTCGTAGCGGCGAACTGGTTTCGTTTAACCCAGGAGGCAGAGCCAGCGTTCTCGTCTTCTGGTCCGCATATTGCAAGGTCTGTACGGAGATTATCCCAGCCCTGAACGAAACCTATGAATTGTACCGCGACGGGGTAAATTTCTTATCCGTCAATGTCGATGGAGAACCCCATGTTGACAACGTGGTTCTTTTCATAGATGATCACGATATCCTCTATCCCGTGGCATTCGATGCGATTGTCGATGACTTTTTTATCGCTGCGGACAAATATGGCATCATACATACCCCGACGATCTTCTTCATAGGCAAGGATAAACAGGTAATCGATGTCCTTGAGGGGGATGAGGTAAAAAAGGTAAAAGAGCGTGCAGAGAAGATCCTCCGCATGCCGGCGTCGAATCAGAATTAGGTCACGAGCGCACTTTTTTCTCAATCGCCAAGCCCGTTAACGGCATTCTGAAAGAGGGCTGTCAACGGCTCAAGGTTCCCGTCATACCTGCATATATATTTCCCGCCATTTCAAATATAAATTGTGTATTTAACTTAATACTATTAAACCATAACATTATTATATCTTCTATAAACACCTTTTTTTCAATAACTCCCGGCAAAAGATAAACGGGCAGAATGATGAAGTTCAGGAGCAGGACAACGGTTGCTGAAAAAAGGTATCCGTTCCGCTTGATATCCTCCTGGCCTGAAACAAAGGATTTTGCCGTGAAGGCGAGCATCATGGTGAGAAGATACCCTGCTGCGAGGAAATATGCCCGTATTCCGGCCTGAAATCCCGCTTTCCGAAAGAGAATGGCAAGGAGAACCAAAAAAATTATGAGTGGATAGAACAGGTAAGGTGAAAGATCTATGAGAAAATTAGTTTTTTCCACGACCACCTTCCCGCCCCGCCTGCGTGTTACGTGAAAACCCTTGACATCTTTGAGGAACATTTTCGACGCCAGCAGGTGAGAAAATTCGTGATTCCATACATAAAAATTTTCAGGTTTTCTCACGACGTGGACCAGGAGGTATATCACGCATCCCAGACCAAACAAAAGGTAATAGACTTTATCGAGCATACTCCCCACATAGCGGAAAGGAAATGACCATACGACGAGAAAATCCAGGCAAAACAATATTATTCCTGCTACGAGCTTAAACAGTTTCATCTGGGCTCTTTGTATGAAAACGGGTTAATTCGATTAAAGATAATGAAAAATACGAACCCTTGCAAGGCTTTTTCCGTTTACTTCGCTTATCTGTTATGTTATATAAAATAAAAAGCCGTTTTGTTCGGAGGATTGATGGGCTTGAAAAGCATGCCGAATATTCTCAAGACCAGGGACATAGCTATTTTGCTCGACCTGAGTCCCGATTCGGTCAACGACATGGCGAGAAAAGGTCAGATAAAGGGCTATAAGAGCGGAAACCAGTGGCGATTCAGGAAAAAAGACGTTGAAAAATTTTTGAAGAAGTACAACCAGAGGCACACTTCAGGCACAGGATGAGCAGCTGCTCGCCTTGCAACCGGCACAACCGGCACCTCCACCCTGCTTGAATTTCCCTTCCGATTTGTAGGCGAATACCGACATGAGCTGGACAAGCTCCGGGGAACCGCAAAACTTGCAGATCTCACCGTCCATGGATCCGAAAACAAGGTACTCTCCAACCTTTGCGCATTTTTTGCACTCGAGCTCGTAGATAGGCATATGCGCCTCTATTTCCCTCTCTTTAGGAGAATATCATACCACATGGCCACCCGATCGTAACGTCGAATCAATTGAAAACATCATTTTGCTGTGTTATGATCATACCCTGTTTGCTGCCCCCGTAGCTCAGGCGGATAGAGCAGCGGTTTCCTAAACCGCGTGCCGGGAGTTCGAGTCTCTCCGGGGGCACCACCCTCCTTAATCCTCGAACACCAAAAGGGAAAAGTGGCCATAAGGTTTGATCTTCTCGCTTCCCCCGAGGGCAGAGAGTTCCGCGAGGAACGCGCATTCAACGATCTCACCGCCCATTCTCTTTACAAGGTCGATCACCGCTTTGATCGTGCCGCCCGTCGCAAGAACGTCGTCTGCGATGAGTATCTTCATTCCGGGCTTGACGGCGTCCTTGTGGATTTCCAGGCTGTCCTCGCCATACTCGAGCTGGTAGGTGACGCTCTCGGTCTCTGCGGGCAGTTTTCCGGGTTTTCTCACGATGATGACACCCGAGCAGAGTTTATAAGCAAGGGCTGCGCCCATGATGAAGCCCCGCGCCTCGACACCGACGACGGCGTCGATGTGAACGTTGGTGTAGCGATGTGCGATGAGGTCGATGGCCATTTGAAAAGACTTGGGGTCGGCCAGCAGCGTCGTGATATCCTTGAAAAGAATTCCTTTCTTGGGAAAGTCAGCAACGTCTCTAATCTTCGCCTTCAGTTCTCCGTGCATAGAGAAAACCACCTCCTGTAAAGATTTTTATGTTTCCCGATCTCTTCACAGCTATCAGAGAAGGAGATAATCGACAGGGTTGACCAGTTTTTCGTTGTGGCGCACCTCGAAGTGCAGGTGCGGGCCCGTCGCCCTACCCGTCTTCCCCACCTTTCCGATTCTCTCTCTCTGACGGACCGAGTTGCCTACTTTCGTCAGGATTTTTTTCAGGTGAGAATAGAGGGTCATGTATCCATTCTGGTGGTCTATGATAACGGTCTTGCCGTAACCCGAGTAACCCGAGCCGGCATAAATCACCTTTCCTGATAGCGCGGCCATCACGGGGGAACCCGAAGGTGCCGCGATGTCTATCCCCTTGTGATGGTGCCTGCTCCTGCGTTCCCCGAACCTCCCGGTAATCGTGCCGCTCACGGGCTTTATGAAGATCTTTTTCTTGACGGAAACAGGCGGCTTGACAATGGGAACGTCCAGGTGCTTCACGGCGCCGGGGATGAAGATCCTCTGTCCGGCCTTTATGTCAAAAGGGTCATCGATATCGTTGTAGGAAACGATCTTGCCCAATGGGACGTTGTACGTGACCGATATCCGGTAAAGGGTCTGTCCTCTCTTCACCCTGTGGTAGACTCCCGGCTGTGCGCATGAAACGATCAGGAGAAAAGAGATGAAAAGAATCAGTTGTCTCTGAAACCATATTTCCCGACGAGTTTTACGAATCTGCACCCTCCAAGATAGGTTTTGTCGAGACCCCCCGCCCTCTTGATCCCCTTCAACAGCTCCTGCTCGAACTGCTTGCCAACGGGAGCGACAACGATTCCCCCCTCGGACAGTTGCTCCACGACGGGCTGCGGAATGTTCGGTGTCGCTGCGGTTATCAACACCCTGTCATAGGGGGCTTCGTCAGGATACCCGACCGTTCCGTCACCTACAATGATCTGAACGTTGCGATAACCGAGACCGGATAGCGCCGCTTCAGCCCTCTCGGCAAGCTTTGGTATCCTCTCTATCGTAATTACCCTTTCGGCAAGTTCGCAGAGTATGGCAGCCTGATAGCCGGAACCGGTCCCGAGCTCCAGAACCTTTTCGCTTCCGGTTAGCTGGAGGTGCTGCGTCATCAGGGCAACTATGTAGGGCTGGGAAATGGTCTGATTATAACCAATCGGGAGGGGACAGTCATCGTATGCCCGGTCTCTCTGATGGAGGGGAATAAACAGGTGCCGGGGGATTGCCCGCATCGCCTCGAGGAGCCGCGAATCTCGTATGCCTCTCTTCATGATCTGGCTCTCGACCATGTGCGATCTCAACCTGCTCAAAACGTCAGGATCGGCTTCTCCCTTCACGCCTGCCTCCCCCTTTTGATATCCTCATTGATTTATTCAACGAGTCTTCCCAGTACCGTAACTGTCTGAGCGATTTGTAATTGGTCAGGTCAAGGTGAAGAGGTGTAATGCTTATGTAATCGCTGTTTACAGCGAGAATGTCCGTACCCTTCCTGTTCTCAAAGCCTATCTCCTCCCCTGCTATCCAGTAATATTTTCTTCCGCGGGGGTCGGTTTTCTCGATGACGGCATCGCTGTAAATCCGCTTTCCCTGCCGGGTAATCTTTATTCCTTTGATCTCCTTCTCAGCAACGTTGGGGACATTGACGTTTAAGAGCGTGTCCTCGGGAAGACCTTTCACCAGGATTTCTCTTGCAATGTCTGTAGCGACCCTCATTGCGATATCGAATCGGAAATTGTTCCTCGTCACGAGTGATATCGCAAACGAGGGGATGCCGAGCAACCTGCCTTCGATCGCTGCAGAGACGGTCCCGGAGTAGGTGATGTCATCACCCAGGTTGCCCCCTTTGTTGATTCCCGACGCCACGAGTGCAGGTTTTTCCCGGAGGATTTTATTCACGGCGAGATTGATGCAGTCTGTCGGGGTACCGTCAACGGCGTATATACCCGGCTTTACCCTGTCTACCCTCAGGGGACGCTGCAGGGTAAGTGAATGGCTGACACCACTTCTCTCCCTGTCGGGAGCTATGACAACGACGCGGGCTAATTTTCTCATAGCCTTCGCAAGGGCATGCAGGCCTTCCGAATGTATACCGTCATCATTGGAAATAAGTATGAGGGGCTTCTTCACTTTTCCTGACATGTGGTCACCCTGTTCCTGCAGATACGTTTATGATGCAGCAGTTTCTTCCCCCTTCTATTTTACCGTCTCCATTGTAGGATGATCGCCTTGAGGAATCAAATAACGGCGGATTGAGACAGCAAGCAACATCCGTGGCGGTAAGGAAAGAAAAAATGGTCGGGGCGACTGGATTTGAACCAGCGACCCCTTGCACCCCATGCAAGTGCGCTACCATGCTGCGCTACGCCCCGACGGTCATCTCGTGGTCTTCTCGAGTATTTTCTTTATTCTTTTCAGCTCTCCCTTTACGTTGAGAAGCATTTTTTGATACTTTCCCTCGTCGAGGGACAGGGATAACTGCTTTTCTTTTTCGTCCTTTTGAAGCTCCTTTAGTTTGTTCTTGGCGCCGTCTATGGTGAATTTCTTGTTATACAGGAGATCTTTTATCGTTAAGAGAAGCTCGATATCTTTCGCCTTGTAGATCCTGTGGCTCGTCTTTGTCTTCGCCCTGTTTATCTTGAATTCAGATTCCCAGAATCGTATTACGTACGCCTTTACACCAACAATTTTGCTTACTTCCCCAATTTTAAAGTAGATTTTATCAGGGATACTTTGCTTCAAACCCTGCCCTCGTCAATTTACAGAACTTCTTCCTGATCCAAGCTGTTGATGTGATCTTTAAGGATCTGGCTTGCCTTGAAGGTGAGCACCCTCCTGGCAGAAATTTCTATGTCCTCACCCGTCTGGGGATTCCGACCCCTGCGGGGCCTCTTCACTCTCACGGAGAAGTTTCCAAATCCGGAAATCTTTATTTTCTCTCCATCTTTGAGGCTTTCCTTGAGCGTATCGAACACCGTCTCTACGATGTCTTTTGCCTCTTTCTTGGATAGCCCCACCTTTTCGTAAATGATTTCTACCAGATCCGCCTTCGTCATATTTTCCTCCTTCTTTAACTACTTCTGACCATACCACCAAATCTGTTTTCTATGAGAATAATTATTTTTCTATGAATATCATTAACTTCCTGTTCAGTCAAGGTTCTATTGTCTGCCTGATACACCACGCGCAAGCCGATACTTTTCTTATCCGGCGGGAGTTTTTCTGAGCGATAAACGTCAAATATCGAGACGCTCGCTATCAGGGAGTCATCCACTCTCTTGACGTATGCAAGGATGTCACCGACGGGAATTTCCCTGTTGATGAAAAAAGAGATGTCTCGCTCCATCGGGGGATACCTGGAGATCTGGCGGTACGTTCTTTCGGGACTCCTTATTTTAAAGAGAAGATCGAGGTTGATTTCAAAACAGTAGACTTCCGTTTCAATATCGAAGAGATCGCAAACGGCTGCATTAATTAATCCGATGTAACCGACCGTTTTGTGTTCGAATTTGATGGCTGCCGATTCTCCAGGTTGAAAAATTCCCGGGGTCTTTTCCGCCACGATGAAGGTATCATCGATCTTGAGCCCGGCGAATATTTTATCGAGGACGTTCCTTGCGTAGTAGAAGTCGACCTTTTTCTCCCTCCCCGACAGGGGATCGATGGAGAGATTGCCCGTAAATATAGTGGCGAGCCTGTTTTCCTCGAAGAACTCCTTTTTGAGGGACTTTTTAAAAATCTTTCCTATCTCGAACAGGCGCACATCCCTGTTGTACCTCGATATATTCGTGCTGGCACTTTTGAGCAAGCCGGGCAGGAGGGAAGGTCTCAGCAGGCCCGTGTCATCGGATATCGGGTTTTTAATCGTGACGGGCGACTCGGAGAAATCATCTGAATATTCTGTTAGCTGATTGAACGTCTTCTCTGATATGAAAGAGTAGTTTATCGATTCCATCAGGCCGAGGGACGAGAGGATCTGGGAGGCACTTTTTTTAAACTCGATGAATTCGTGGTCTGCGGAAGAGTGGGGGATGTCGGCTTTCGGATAGGTGGTGGGTACGTTGTGGTACCCCAGCATCCGCGCTATCTCCTCTACGAGGTCTATCTCGCGTGTAACGTCGAACCTGAACGAAGGAACGTGTACGAGAATCTCATCTCCTTTTCCATCGGCCAGCTCAAAGCCGAGGTTCCGGAAAACCTGCACGGCATCTTTTTTTGCGATCTTCATACCGGTAATTCTCTGTGCATTCTTCGTGCGGAGCCGGACCGGGGTATATGTGCTGATCTCACTCTTTTCATCGATGAACCCCCTGCAGGTAGTGAAGGATGAGAAACCCGCGAGTATCGTCAAGGCCCTGTCTATCGCAAGAAGGGTCCCCGCCGGGTCCACTCCCCTCTCAAACCGGTAGGATGATTCAGTTGAAATTCCGAGCCGGTTCCTGCTTTTCCTCACGGATAGGGGGTTGAAATGGGCACTTTCGAAGAGAACCTTCCTGGTTCCCCGATGCACCTCGCTGTTTTCCCCTCCCATGATTCCCGCAACTGCAACCGGGTCTTTTCCGTCCCAGATCAACAGGGTCTCTTCATGGATCTGCCTGTCGATCCCATCGAGAGTCGTAAACGATTTGACATCGCCTGCCCTCTTGACCAGTATCCTGCGCTCCTTTATCAGGTCAAGGTCGAAGGCATGCATGGGCTGTCCGAGCTCGAGGAGGAGATAATTGGTAATGTCGACGATATTGTTGATGGGCCTCATTCCACAGATCTGAAGCCTCCTCTGCAGCCACAGGGGTGATGGGGAAACTTCGACATCATATATGACACGGGATGAATAGCGGGGGCAGAGATCGTAATCTTCAATCCCGATGGTCACCTCACGCTCTATATCAGATCCCTCCTCGGGAAAGAAGATGTGAGGCTTCTTCAGAGGAAACCCGCCAAGTGCGGCAACTTCCCGGGCTATCCCGTAGACGGAAAGGCAATCTCCCCTGTTCGGTGTGATATCGAACTCCATCAGGTAGTCATCAAGGAAGAGTGTTTCCACAATCGGTTTCCCGGGTTGTGTGTCGTCGGGCAAGATCATGATACCTTCGTGCTCGTCAGATATTCCAAGCTCTCTCTCTGAACACATCATTCCTTCCGAGTAGTAGCCCCTGATTTTAGTTTTTTTTATCTCCATGCCACCGGGAAGCGTTGCCCCGATGTGCGCGAGGGGTACCCTGTCTCCCTCGGAAATATTGGTGGCTCCGCAGACGATCTGATAATCGCGCTCTCCATCAGTGACGGTGCAGAGGGTCAGCTTTCCCGCGTTTGGATGGGGTTTGATCGATTTGATACGTGCGGTTACGATACTATCCAGGCCGTTTCCCAGATATCTGACAGAGGATGTCTCGATGCCCGCCATCGTCAGCCTGTCGGCCGTTTCGTGGGGATCCAGATCTGTCTCGACGAATTCTCTTATCCAGGAGTACAGGGCCTTCAAAGCCTACCCCTCCATCTTGATACCGTTAAAATTGAGCGAGAAAGCGGGTATCGTTCTCGAAGAAGAGCCTTATATCGTTTATTCCATACTTGAGCATGGTTATTCTCTCCACTCCCATCCCAAATGCGAAACCCGAATAGTGTTCGAAGTCATAATTGACGAATTCGAATACTGCCGGGTCTATCATCCCACATCCCAGGATCTCCAGCCATCCCGTTTCACTGCAGACCCTGCACCCATCTCCGTTGCAGATTACACATTCGATATCAACTTCAGCGCTCGGCTCGGTGAAGGGGAAGTAGGAGGGGCGAAAACGCAGGGTTGCCCTTCTGTTGAAAATCAGCCCGCAAAACTCAGTCAGGACACCCTTCAGATCAGAGAAGGTGACATCCCTGTCTACTGCGAAACCCTCCACCTGGTGAAACATGGGAGAGTGGGTAATGTCATAGTCGCAGCGGTACACGGTGCCCGGTGCGATAACGCGCACGGGGGGCTGTAACCGCTCCATCACGCGGATCTGAATCGGGGAGGTGTGCGTGCGCAGTACCAGGTCTCCATCCAGGTTCGCTATGTAGAAGGTGTCCTGCATATCCCTGGCTGGATGGTCGGGGGGGATATTCAGTGCTTCAAAGTTGTAATAGTCCGTTTCTATGTCAGGGCCTGAAAACACGGTGAAACCGAGCCGGGAAAAAACATCGATGATATGAAAGAGGGTTTCCGATACGGGATGGATTTTTCCGGTGGGAATGAGATGCAGGGGAAGGGTGACGTCGGTCGCCGCTTCGGTGCCGATCCGCTCCTTCCTCCTCCTCTTTATCTCCGCGAGCTTCGCATCGAAGAGCCGTTCGAGCTCACGTTTCGCTTCGTTTGAGCTTTTCCCGGCCTTTCTCCTCTCTTCTGCAGGAAGAGACCCGAGGGTTTTCATGAGGGCAGACAACGACCCTTTCCTGCCGAAATACCTCCCCTTTATCTCGAGGAGGTCTCCCTCCTTCTCGGCATTTTCAATGAGATCTTTTGCTTCTTGACGGATGCTCTTTATTGTTTCGTGTAGATCGGACAATTCGGCTCAACCCAGAGATGATTTCGCAATTTCCACTAAGTGCCTGAAAGCATCTTCGTCGTGGATTGCAAGGTTGGCGAGGATTTTCCTGTCGATATCGACGTCCGCTCTTTTCAGGCCGTTTATGAACTTGCTGTATGAAAGCCCGTGAAGCCGGGTGGCCGCGTTTATCCTCTGGATCCAGAGCGCACGTATATCCCTCTTACGCACTTTCCTGTCACGGTAGGAATACATGAGGGCCTTGGCCACGGATTCTTTTGCGGTTCTCACAAGCCTGCTCCTTCCCCCTCTGTATCCCTTCGCCATCTTGAGGATCTTCTTCTTCTTCTTTCTCGTATGGCTGCTTCTTTTTGCTCTCGACATCTTACCGTCTCCTGGAAGTTATATCTTTTCCCCGTCTCCCGCGCCACTTCAGAGGTAGGGTATGAGTTTCTTGACAGCTTTGACGTTCGTCGAATCTATCATGACCGACTTTCTCAGCCTTCTCTTGCGCTTCGTGCTCTTATGGGTGAGCAGATGGCTCTTGTTCGCGCTGTTCTTTCTTATCTTTCCCGTTGCGGTAACCTTGAACCGCTTAGCTGCTCCCCTGTTCGTCTTGATTTTCGGCATCCTATCCTCCCGTTAGCTTTTCTTCTTGACCGCAAGGGGACCAAGGATCATTACGATTGTCCTTCCTTCCGATTTTGGATGTGACTCGACTTTCGCTAACTCCGAGACTTCCTCGGCAATCCTGTTGAGCAACGCCAGTCCCTGGCTCTGGAATGCCATCTCCCTTCCCCTGAACCTGCAGGTTACTTTCACCTTGTCTCCATCGCCGAGAAAGCGCCTGATATGTTTTAACTTAACCTGGAAATCGTGCTCATCGGTTCTGGGTCTTATCTTCATCTCTTTCACATTGATTATGGTCTGCTTCTTCCTGGCCTCGTGTTCCTTCTTGCTCTGGAGGTACTTGTATTTTCCATAATCCATTATCCTGCATACGGGCGGATTGGCATTTGGCGCAACCTCGACCAGGTCGAGACCCAGGTCTTTGGCTCTATTGAGGGCTTCTTCGGTGCTGACGATTCCGACCTGCTCACCGTCTGCACTGACCAATCTTACTTCGGTAGCAGTAATCCGGTTGTTCACCCTAACCTTCTTTGCTATGGCCTTCCTCCTTTCCTTCCAGTTCTGACCTTATCATCGAAATGAATTCGTCAACGGACATCGATGGAAGATGCCTGTCCCCCCTCTGTCTCGGGGTAACCGTACCCGTTTCCATTTCCCTTTCGCCAAGGACCAGGGCATAGGGTATCTTGCTGACCTGGGCCTCTCTTATCTTGAAGGAGAGCTTTTCGTTTCTCATGTCCTCTCTTACCCTGACCCCTTCGCTGCGAAGCTTCTGCGCTACCTGCTCGCAGTAATCCCTCGTCCTGTCCGTTACGGTCAACAGGGTTACCTGGACGGGCGCAAGCCAGAGGGGAAAAGCGCCGGCGTAGTGCTCGATGAGGATGCCGAAAAACCTCTCGAGTGACCCCATGAGCGCCCGGTGTATCATGATAGCCCGGTGCTCCTTTCCGTCGGATGCTATGTAGTTCACGTCGAACCTCTCGGGGTTGTTGAAATCAACCTGAATCGTCGAACACTGCCAGGCCCTTCCCAGAACGTCCTTAATCTTGATGTCGATCTTCGGGCCGTAGAAAACGCCTGCTCCGGGATCGACCTGATAGGGAAGGCCTTTTTTATCCAGCGCCTCCTTCAGGGCATCCTCTGCCCT
>WVXK01000048.1:0-7447 GCA_011773515.1 Deltaproteobacteria bacterium | reverse complement strand
AGAATTTCTATCGTCATGTCGAGGAGCGCAAAAATCTCGCCCTCGAGCTGTTCGGGGGTTAAAAATATATGGGCATCGTCCTGGGTGAAGCCTCGAACGCGCATGAGCCCGTGGAGAACACCGGATCGCTCGAAGCGGTAGACAGTCCCGAGCTCGGCGTAGCGGATGGGAAGCTCACGGTAACTTCTGAGCTTCGATTTGTAGATGCTGGTGTGGAAGGGGCAGTTCATCGGTTTTATCTGGTAATGAACTCCTTCCACTTCCATGGGGGAATACATATCCTCCCGGTAATAGTCCAGATGCCCGGAAACCCTCCACAGGTCGAGCTTCGCAACGTGAGGGGTGTAGACGATCTCGTAATCTTTCGCCAGGTGCTCCTCCTTCCAGAAGTCCTCGATGATCTTCCTCATCAGGGCACCCTTTGGATGCCAGAGGATCAAACCGGGGCCGATATCGTCGCTAACGGAGAACAGGTCGAGTTCTCTTCCGAGGCGACGGTGGTCCCGCTTCTTTACCTCCTCGAGAAAGTTGATATATTGCTCCAAGCCCTCTTTGTCGGGGAAGGCAGTGCCGTAGATCCTGGAAAGCATCTTGTTGTTTTCATCGCCCCTCCAGTACGCACCCGCTATCTTGAGGAGGCTGAAGAAATTTACCCGCCTGCTCGACTTCACGTGGGGGCCCCTGCAGAGGTCGACGAACTCGCCGAGTTTGTAGAGGGACACCTTTTCATCCGCTATTTCCCTCAAGAGTTCGACCTTGTAGTGCTCGCCAATTTTTTCGAAATAATCGATCGCCTCTTCCCTACCCATGACCATTTTTTCAAAGGGAAGGTTCCCGGCTACGATCTTTTTCATCTCCTTTTCGATCTTTTTCAGGTCATCGGGCGTAAAGGGCTCCCGGACGTCAAAATCGTAGTAAAATCCGTTTTCTATAGATGGCCCGATCGTTACCATCGCCTCGGGGAAAAGTCTTTTCACGGCACACGCCATAACGTGGGCGGCGCTGTGCCGGAGGATGTCCACGCCCTCATCTTCGTCAACCATGATCCACGATATCTCCGAGCCCTCCTCAATCGTCCTGCTCAGGTCGCTCTCCATGCCGTTGACCTTTACGGCTACCACTCTACCGGCATTTACGGATGAATTGTTGACGAGTAGGTCTTCGTATGTCATACCCGGGGTGAACCGATCCTGCTGCCCCTCAACGGTAACATATGGCAACGCCCAATCTCCCTCATAAAGTTTAAAAACCCGGATAAACCGGGTTAGTCGAATGAATATCTATACTTATGGTGGGCGATACTGGATTTGAACCAGTGACCTCCTGCATGTCAAGCAGGCACTCTAACCATCTGAGCTAATCGCCCACACGTTTGATTTAGCATTAAATTATTACCAAAGGTGCTTTTTTGTGTCAATACGTTATTTTCTCAATTACCATCAATTATACATTATTTCCAGGCATTTTCGGTAAAATTCGACAGGATCGGGTTCAAATACGACCACCCTTTTTCCCGTGACACCTCCCAGTTTTTCCGGCGTGAGATCATCGAGGAATCTATCCCCCGTTTCCCTCAAGAGGACCGAAGGTATGAAGAGAATTTCCCCCTTTCCGCCTTTGACCGCCCTCACTATGTCTTCACCCGTAAGCAGGCCCGTGACGGTAACGGTATTCCCGAAAAGAGCGTTCTCAACCGGTATTACCCTCACCGATGCTCCTGTTTTTTGGTTGAATTCAGAGATGAAGCGATCGATGAGCCCCGAGGACAACGCGCCAGTCACCACAATTCCGGCAAGATCTCCCATGGGTTTTGCCGCCATTTTGGAAAACCTGTTTGCAGACTTCATGAATTTTCTCACCAGCCCCACGCCGTTTTCTATCTGATGGAATTCTCCATACCGCTTCTCGGAAGGGAGACCTCTCTGTGCCAGGATATAAAACTCATCGGAAGCGTAGAGGAAATCCTCTCCACTCTCTTTCCTGAATTTTCGTGCGAAAGACTCAACATACGTAACGATATCCTTTGCCTTTTCTACGGTGATACTTTCAATGGGCGGCAGGCCTTCCCTGTGGGCGGTTATTCCGACCGGCACCAGCGCTACGCTCTCCAGTCCGGGATAAAGGCGGGAAAGATCCGAGACGGTCTGCGTCAGGACCTTTCCATCGTTGATTCCCGGGCAGATGACTATCTGGCCGTGGACGGAGATGCCGTTGTGGGTCAATTCGTGAAGGGTTGTCTTTATGTCTCTGGCACGCGGATTGCCGAGCATCCTTCGACGGAGGTCGTTGTCCGTTGTGTGGATGGAAACGTAAATCGGTGACAGACGGTATCTGATGATCTTGGCGAGCTCCTCATCGGTCACATCGGAGAGGGTAACGAAGTTTCCCGAGAGAAACGAGAGGCGGTAATCCTCGTCCTTTACGTACAGAGTCCTTCGCATCCCCCGGGGCAGCTGGTGTACGAAGCAGAAAACGCACTTGTTCCTGCACCGTTTGACTTTTATCGGCTCGGGGATAATGCCGAGGGGGCCCTCTTTCTCACGGTATGGGAAGGTGAACTCCTCGCCCCTTTTGTTCCTTACGCCGATACGGCACCTTGCCTGTGCGGTGAGGAAGTGAAGGTCGATGAGGTCTTCGACACTTTTCCCGTTCACGTGAACGATTCGGTCGCCCCGCACAACGCCGTGCCTGTCTGCGACGCTGTCCCGTGTTACACCGTCCACTCTGACCACGTTTAAATCCTTGTCAGCTTTTTAAAACCGTTTACAAAGTAGTGGATTCCCGACAGAAGGGTCGTCCCACCCGTCACGTAAAATAGAGCGGTTTTGACTATAACGGCATTTTTTTCGAGACCGAGGCCACGTATAAAATCAGGATAGGAGAGGAGGAAGAGGATATATGCGATCGTGGTGAGCTGGAAGACGGTGTTGGCTTTTCCGAGGGGGACGGTGGATATCTCCTCCATGCCGATAAATATGATGATCAGCAGCGAGCCCAGGAGTATGATGATGTCCCTGCTGATTGTGATGATGACGAGCAGGAGGGGAATTTTTTGATATATCCCGAGAATGATGAACGATGTGGCCATGAGGGCCTTGTCGGCTATGGGGTCAAGGAGCATGCCAAACCTGCTCTTTACCTGGAATACCCGCGCGATGAAACCGTCGACGGCATCGCTCAATCCGCAGATGACGAAGACGTACAAGGCATATGTGTACCTGTCCTGAATGATAAACTGGACGAAAAAGGGGATGAGTATTATTCTCGCTGCCGTGATGATATTTGCGAGGTTGAGAATTCGCTCTGTGTCGAACTTTTCCCTGTATCTTCGAACTGGCATACGCGCTTTAAGATCTCCCGTATTAATACATCTGTCCCATTCCCCGTCTTCGCAGAAATATACAATTTCCCGCTGCCGGGCTCAATAGAATATTGTCCTTTCGTGAGGTCTGTTTTGTTATACACGGTTATCATCGGTTTATCCCTTACGCCGATATCGGAGAGGATCTCCTCGACGACCTCCTCGTTTTCCTCACTGAAGGGCGATGAAAAATCGATGACGTGTATGATCAGGTCGGACTCGTTGATGCCCTCGAGTGTCGCCTTGAAAGCATCGATGAGCTCGGGGGGAAGATCCCTTATGAATCCGACCGTGTCTACGATGAGGCATCTTTTTCCATTTGACGGGATGTTTATTCTCCTCGTTGTCGGATCGAGGGTCGAAAACATCTGATTCTTGGAGATCGCGGAGGCACCGGTCAGGAAATTAAATAGGGTGGATTTGCCGGCGTTGGTGTATCCAACCAGGGAAACGACAAAGGCATTCCCCTTCTTTCTCCTTTCGTAATGAAGAGTTCTCGTCTTTCGAACCTTGACAAGATCCCTTTTGATCTGGCTTATCCTCTCCCGAATTCTCCTCCTGTCTATCTCGAGCTTCTTCTCTCCCGGCCCCCTGGTTCCTATTCCCCCTCCCGTTCGTGACAGCTCCCTGCCCTTCCCGATGATCCTGGTCAAACGGTATTGAAGCTGGGCGAGCTCCACCTGCAATTTACCTTCCGAACTCTTTGCCCTCTGGGCAAAGATGTCGAGAATGAGCTCTTTCCTGTCGATTACCTTCACGCCGAGAAACTCCTCGAGGTTTTTTTGCTGCACAGGCCGCAGGAGATTATTGAAAATGACGAGATCCGCGTCGTGGTGGTGAATCAGCCTGTGGATCTCATCCGCTTTCCCGGTGCCGATCAGCATGGAAGGATTGAAGTGGCTTGCCGAAGTTATCACGGAGTGGGGAACCTCTGCATTGGCGCTTCTTGCAAGGGCATGCAGCTCGTCCATGAAATCCTGGGCTATTACGGGCCGGTAAGGGCTGCTCTGTCTATTTTTCCTGCCCTTGAGGAATACACCGACGAGGATAGCCTTTTCCTTTCCTCCATTTCCGGAGACAATTGGGCGGTCAGTGAAGGTCAAAAGCATCGTACCCCAGTTTATTTTTCAAATCCTTTGCGAATGTCGGCGAAGGGGCCAGCGAATAATCTTCGGACAGATCGATGACGACAAGCAGTGTTTCATCGAGGATGTAGTTGATTCGAGATTTTTTATCGCCCCTGTGTTTCATGAAAAGCTTGCTGATCTCAGCCACATCTTCACTTTTAACCCTGCTGGAATCGAGCGTTATGTGTACCTCCCGGGAGAGCCGTTCTTTCCCTTCGTTGATCTGAACAATGTCCTCTGCAATTATTTTAACACTTTTGTCGTCTCTCTCCACTCTCCCGGAAACGAAGAAGGGGTCGGCTGATTTGATTATGTGATCCGATACTCCGTAGAGGTTCGGGAAGACGATTACCTCGACGATTCCCTCCCTGTCCTCGAAAAAGACTATTGCCATTACCTCGTTGCGCCTCGTTCTCTTCTCCCGGAGGTTGTTTACCACACCTGCAACCGTAACCCTGTCTCCCTGATACCTGTGCTGGAGAGAGGATGTGGTTTCAACGCTCACCTCGGATAAAAGGGCATCGTGCTGGTCGAGGGGATGTCCCGTTATGTAGAAACCGAGGCTCTCTTTCTCGTAGAGCATCTTCTCCTTCTCCGACCAGTCGCGCACCCCTTCCAGATCGATCTCGAGACGTATGATATCCGCTGGGGCTTTTTCCCCGAAAAGACCCATCTGGGGGTCTGCCTCTTTCTTTTTCATGAGCTGGACCTTCTCCATCAATCCCGGGAATATCGTGAACGCCTTCCCTCTCGATGGCTCTATCGTGTCGAAGGCCCCCGCTTTTATCAGGCTCTCTATCGTCCTCTTGTTCACCTTCCTGTGGTCAACCCTCCTGGAAAAGTCCAACAAATTGGCAAATGGACTCTCTTTTCGCGCTTCGACGATGCCTTCGATTGCCGAGGAGCCCACGTTCTTGATTGCAGATAGCCCGAAGCGTATCTTGCCGTCACTGATGATGAACTGCTCCTCGCTTTCGTTCACGTCGGGGGGCAGGACCTCGATTCCCCTGTCTTTGCAATAGTTGATGTACTGTATTACCTTGGCTGTATCCTGTGCTTCGTAGGTGAGAATGGAGCAGAAGTACTCCACGGGGTAATGGGTCTTCAAATACGCCGTATAGTAGGCGATGAAAGCGTAGGCCGCGCTGTGGGATTTGTTGAAACCGTATTCCCCGAACCCTTTTATGCTGCTCCAGAAGATCCCTGCTTTTTCCCTCTCTATTCCCTTTTTCACACATCCATCGATGAATTTGATCTCATGCTCGGCCATTTTTATCTGGTCTTTTTTCCCGATCGCCTTTCTGAGCGAGTCGGCTTCGCCCATCGAATACCCGGCGAGCACCTGGGCAATTTTCATCACCTGTTCCTGGTAGACGATCACTCCGTGTGTGTCCTTCAGGATCTCCTTCAGCTCCGGGAAGATATAATCTACCTGCCTTCGCCCATGTTTCCTCTCAACGTAATCATCGACCATTCCGCTCTGAAGAGGCCCCGGCCGGTACAGGGCAATTGCATCGATGAGCTCTGTTAATTTCGTGGGTCTGATTTTTGTGATGAGATCGGTGAAGCCGGTGCTCTCGCACTGGAATACCCCTTTCGTGTCTCCCTGTTGGAGCGTTTTGTAGACCTCCACGTCATCGAGCTTGATCCGTTCCAGCTTCAGTTCGACCCCGTGGTTCTGTCTGATGAGGTCGAGGGCGTGCTTCATTATCGTCAGCGTCCGCAGGCCGAGAAAGTCGAATTTTATCAGTCCGATCTTATCGATATCCTTCATCGGAAACTGCGTGGTGATATCCCCGTTGGAGTTTCTGTAGAGGGGGACATGCTCGGTAATCCGGCCGCTGGAAATGACGACCCCCGCGGCATGCGTCGATGCGTGCCTCGAGGTCCCCTCGATGGCAATCGATATATCGGCAACCTTTTTCGCCTGAGGGTCACTATCGAGCAGATCCTTTAACCTGGGGTCGGTCCTTATCGCGGGGGCAAGTTTCATTCCTGCAGGGACGAGTTTTGCCATCCTGTCTGCCTCAGCGTAGGGAATGTCGAGAACTCTTGCCACATCTCGGATGGCGGCTTTTGCCTGCATGGTCCCGAAAGTGATGATCTGTGCAACGTTCTCCTTTCCGTATTTATCCTCGACATATCTGATCACCTCATCTCTTCCGAGCATACAGAAGTCGCAGTCTATATCGGGCATGCTTATGCGGTCGGGGTTTAAAAACCTCTCGAAGAGCAGATCATATTGAATCGGATCGATGTCGGTAATCCTCAGGCAATAGGATACCAGTGATCCCGCGGCGCTCCCCCTTCCCGGTCCAACGGGAATACCCTTTTTCTTGGAAAAGTTTATAAAGTCCCAGACAATCAAAAAATAGTCAGCAAAGCCGGTATTTTTAATGACCTCTATCTCGTAATCCAGCCGCTTTCTGTAGTGCAACCGGTCATGGTCGTCGATTTTTTCGTTGCGCGATTTCATTTCCAAGAACCGCTCCTCCATGCCGTTGATGGCAAGTGTCTTCATGTAATCGTGGCTTGCAATACCCTCCGGGGATAGGAAGCGGGGGATTTTGTAGGTTCCAAGGTCGATGGTCACATTGCATCGCTCGAAAATGTACATCGTGTTCTTGAGGGATTCGCCGTAGTTCTCGAACTCTTTGTACATCAGTTCAGGGGGTTTTAAGTAAAACTGGTCTGTTTCAAATCTCATCCTGTTTTCGTCGTCTATTTTCTTGCCCGTCTGGAGGCATAAAAGGATGTCATGGATCCCGTAATCCTCCTTTTTCAGATAGTGACAGTCGTTGGTCGCAACCAGCGGCACGCCGTTTTTATTCGAGAGCTTGGCGAGCAGCTTGTTCATCCTGTTTTGTTCGGGAAGGCCGTTTGCCTGGATCTCGAGGAAAAATGAATCCTTTCCATAAATGTCAACATACTCTTTGAGCACCTGGGTGGCTTTTTTCTC
>WVXK01000047.1:1095-2463 GCA_011773515.1 Deltaproteobacteria bacterium | reverse complement strand
ATGGGAACTGACCCCGAGGGTTGGTATCCTCGATTTTCTATTTTTGGGACGGAAAATCGGATATCGATTGCTGACAGAAATTACTCTTTATCAGGGGTAATCCTGCTGATCTTTGATCCCTGCAGGCCCATACCCGCCATCAATCCTTTCTGGTCGAAGAAAAAGGCATAGATCTCCTCCTTGGCGGTGGTGGTTGTGAGGGAGCGGGCAAACCCCTCGTCGACAACGACGACGCTCGGACCCACGCCGATCTCCCAGCCTTTGCTGTTTTCTAAGTAGTCCACGGCGGATTGGGTCATGAAAAACAGCGCATATCCGAACTTCTGCGCCCCCACCTGCAGGCCGTAGGATGCGGCAACCGTCCTGTAGTAGCCGACCGATTTCCCGTCTACCCGAAGGGCCCCCGTCCCGTACTGAGCGCCAACGATGAGGCCCGCCTTGACGACATCGGGAAACACGAGGATCCCCCTGGCAACCCCGGAAAACTCCTTCGCGGTGGGAGAGCTCTCGTACAGCTCCAGCAGTGCAGCATCCACGTCACGGTCGATCTCTGCCTCGGTATCCGCGATTGCCAGGCGGGGTACCATCACCCCTGAACCCACGAATACCGCACACAGAAAAGCCACTGCGAAAAACAAACGTATCGAGGGAAATCCTGATCCTGTCCCATCTCTTTTCGTCATGATTCTCGTCCTCCCTTCTGTTTCCTCTGGAATCTAATCTTGCAGGGTATGGCCCCACACGAACCTATTTGCACCGCTGCTGCGGCTCACTTTCTATCCCATCCCCCGATATTCGGTAAACACCCGTTCACCTCTTCGCCGAGAAAATTGAAACTTCAGACCAGCTGCCCACTCCTGGTATTTTTACCATCTTCACGGAGAAGAAACAAGCTGCCCGGACATCTGAAGGGTCCATCTGAAGGGTCAGTTCCCATTTCCTCACATTTTTCGTCATTTCACCCATCCGATATGAGGAAATGGGAACTGACCCCGAAGTTTCGTCATTTGAGCATCTCACGCAGGATGAAGCAAATCGGGCCGGGCGTGATCGCCACGCAGATCGTGAGCAGGTAGATCGGGAAGGGAAAGAGCCTGCTCATCCCGGCGATAAGGCCGATACCGCCACCGCCTCCGATCAGTGCGTTGCCGGGAAGGTTGAACAGGACTCCTATGGTAAGAAAGCGGTAGCGAAGCAGAGAGGGGACAATCCGCGCCGGCGCGCTCTTGAGAAGATACTGGAGACGATCTTCCGCGCTGAGCGAATCGAGAATCGTAACGAGATCCCGTGCCCTGTTCAGGTTAAACCACCCGAGGGCGCGAGAGAGATAGCTGGCAGGAAGCAGCCTTCCGAGCAGAAAGCTCAGAG
>WVXK01000047.1:0-1045 GCA_011773515.1 Deltaproteobacteria bacterium | reverse complement strand
AGGAATGGAATCGCCAGGAGGAGGATGTAGGATATGATCGAGGCAAAAAGGAGAAAAGAGGCCATACCGGCATGTCGGGGCCACATCTGGAAGGTGAAGAGCTTCGCAAGCCAACCCGCGGCGTAGTTCAGAAAAACGATGATCGCCAGAAAGAGCGCAACCTTCCCCGCGATGCGTATTCCGTTCCCTGCCGGCTTGGTTGTCGGCTCGATCGTCATGTCTAACTTCTTTGCTTAAACACACTCCAGGTAATACCCGGATAATCCCCGGCGCCACGGAGCGGTGAGGCCACCTGCATCCCCGTGGGGATAGTGGGGTCAGTTCCCATATTCTCAGGTCAGGTGGGTGAAAAGGCGAAAAATGTGAGGAAATGGGAACTGACCCCGTTCGTCGAGGTTGCTGCGGTCCCCCCGGTTAGGCGGGAGGGGTTCCTTCCTTCATCCCTTCGCGAATTATTTTGCGGAACTCGGGTGTGTCCTGGTAGCCGTGAACCGTTGTTCCGTGATGAACAACAGCTTCGATGAGCTCCTCTTCCGTGTCGGCAGAAAGCGCCACGGTACATTTAATGTCCCCGGGATAATCGCGGCAATCGATATATTTCCGTGCCATGGTAAAACCTCCTGTCGGGGATTTAGCTCACCCCGAAAATTAAAAGTTCGATGCTTTTCATTTTCGATACGATTCATGGGGAAAATGACCGTCCCTCAGCGCGATGGGGTCAGTTTTTACATCCTCATATCGAAGGGAATGTAATGTTACATATGTCATGTCTGTTCACCTTGCGAAATTTTCGCAAAAACCTGAAATCATGAAAAAATTGCCAATCATAACCTGTTGATTTTAAATGGAAAAACATTAAAAAATGACCGATGGATAAAAGTAATTGACATCCATTACCCCGGTATGTATATTTTATGGAAAATCGCTTCCCCGAAACCTGACTTGTCCTGGAGATAGCACTTGTGACGAATGGAAAACCATTTGCCTCTGCTCCACCTGTAACCCATCACTGGAAAAAAATCTCTGTCTCCGATCTCGATTTCTT
>WVXK01000046.1:326-1241 GCA_011773515.1 Deltaproteobacteria bacterium | reverse complement strand
CTTGTCGTCGATCTTTCCATCGAGGTCCTCGGCTAATCCTAGCCAGATAGTCTGAAAAGGAATGTAGGGAACTGGATTTGCGTTCGCTGCGTTGTGCAGTTCTGTGATGACCTTGACGATGTGGCCTTCGAGGGTGTTCTGTTTGGCGCGTAGCCTTTCGTTCTTTTGGTCCTCGACAAATTTTTCGAGGGTCTCGTGGATGGTTAGGCCGTTGGTGATTTGCAGGAGGGGTTTCCAGAGCTCTTTCAGTCGTCCTTTGATTGACAGGGTTGGGTTTGGCAGCTGCCATTCTCGGCTGAGGAGGCGCCATTTGAGGAGCATGTTGCGGAGGTCGTCGAGGCGCTGGCGGTCTTCGGTGGTGATGTCGGTCCATTCCTTGGGTGGGTAGCCTTCGACCATGGGGATTTCGATGAATCGTTCGCGGAAGCCNNCTGGCGCAGGCTTTGAAGCAGAAGGTGTTGTAGTATTTGATGATGCGGTCGTATTGCGTTAAGAGGGTTCGGGGAACCACGGCGCCTTGCTTGTAGCCTGCCTTGTAGATTTTGATCTTGTCGATGTCTTTGCGGATGCCTTGCACTTCGTCTTCGAGGATGCAGCCGATGGCGTCGACGTCTTCGAGGTAGCCGTAGATGTCTGCGGCGGGAACGGTGACGCCGTACATGGGTCGGTAGCAGAGGACCTTGAGCAGTTGGAGAACCGTGCTTTTTCCACTTTCGTTGTCGCCGTAGACGAAGATGTAGGGGACGGTGAGCAGCTTTTCTTGTTGGTAGCTGAAGAGGACGCAGGCGCTGAGGACGTCTTTCCAGATGGATTCGACGTCGATGAAGCGGTGAAATTCCTCTCGTATCTTCCAGAACAGCGCTTCGCGGTTAGGCACCTTGCCTCTGAAGTAGCCGTAGGGCGTGTAGGGCGTTC
>WVXK01000046.1:0-230 GCA_011773515.1 Deltaproteobacteria bacterium | reverse complement strand
GCTTCGGTTTCGAAGAATCGGCATTGTCCGCAGGTGTCGTTGGCCACTTTCGGCTACCTCTTCTCTAGAATGAAATATGCGCAGGTGTGGTCGGTTGGCAGGATGGTGTTTCGAATCAGTTTGTTGGTGTAGGGATTAGGTGTGTGTTCTACTGTGTAGAGCCACGTTAGGAATTCGTTCCAGGAGTTCACTTCTTTGGGTTTGGTGTTGATTTCGAAGCTGTAGAGCCA
>WVXK01000045.1 GCA_011773515.1 Deltaproteobacteria bacterium | reverse complement strand
GGGTTTCAGTACGGCATCGGGAAAAACGCCTTCACGCCCCTCGATGACTCGCACCTTACCGAGGGAGACGGGAATATCCCCGGCTACATGCGCGTCATCGGCGTCGGTGACGGCGAGTCGGCGAAAGCCTATTCGGTGGGGCGCCTGAGCCGCCACGAGATCGCAAACAGCGAGCTGGGCAAAGGGAAGGTTGCGGTGGCCTACTGACCCCTCGTCGACCTGGCGGCTGTGTACAGCCGCGAAATAGACGGCCGGGTGCTTACCCTGGTCCCCTCCGGGTGGACCTACCGCAGCACCTTCGTCCTCTATGACAGGGAGACGGAGACCCTCTGGTATCCATACAAAAAGGGGCTCATGGGGATCCAGGGGAAGTATTTCAAGCGCTGGCTGCCGGAGGTGACTTCAAGGGATACGACCTGGGGAAGGTGGTACGAGGAGCATCCCGAATCCAGGGTGCTCTGGTAGGGCCCCTTACTGGGGGATGGGTTCGCATCCAGCAAATCGGGAAACGCCGGGCGGCATTTTGCAGTATGATAGNNGATCGGGATTGAGCAGATGATACTTCTTGCATATGGCGTTCCCAGACGGGAGTCGGCATGAGCCTCTTTCTCCTCACCTTCTTTCTCGTCTACGGAGGCGTACACGTCTACAGTTTCCTGCGGGCCAGGCCTGCCTTCCCCCTTTCGCCCCTGTCGACGATTCTCGTTTCGCTGTTCATGCTTCTCATGGTTGCCGCCCCCGTTTTCGTGCGCATTGCCGAGAGAGCCGGTCACGGGGGGCTCGCCCGGGTCATCGGCTACATCGGGTACACCTGGATGGGGCTTTTGTTCCTCTACTTTTCCGCGTCACTGGTGGTAGACCTCTACCGGGTCGCCCTTTTCCTTGCCGGGAAAGTTTCGGGCCACTCCCTCGGGAGTATTTCCCCGGGGCCGCGCGCTGCCTTTCTTCTCCCCCTCATCTTTTCCCTGGGCGTGGGGATCTACGGATACTTCGAGGGAAAGAACATACGGGTCGAGCGGGTAACGATAGCAACCGACAGGATTCCCAAAGATATCGGCACCGTGAGGGTTGTGCAGATCTCCGACCTCCACCTGGGGCTTCTGGAGAGAGAGAAGAGGCTCAGGCAGGTCATGAGCATCGTAAAGGAGGAGGCCCCAGACCTCTTCGTGGCAACGGGGGATCTCGTGGACGGCCAGATGTACGATATCGGGGAGCTGGCGGACTTCTTCAATGACATCCAGCCCCGGTACGGGAAATTTGCCGTGACGGGGAATCACGAGTTCTACGCCGGCGTCTCCCAGTCCATCGGCTTCATGGAAAAAGCCGGTTTCCGGGTTCTCCGGGGCGAGGCGCACAACAACCCCGGAGACGTTATCATCGCCGGCGTCGACGACCCCGCGGGAGGCCGCCTTGGCGAGAACAGAGGGGCAGCCGAGCACGAGCTTCTCTCCGGTCTTCCCCGGGACAGGTTCACGCTGCTGCTCAAGCACAGGCCTCTTATCGACGAGAGGTCTCTCGGGCTTTTCGATCTGCAGCTCTCGGGGCACACACACAAGGGGCAGATCTTTCCCTTCAACTTCCTCTCGAGGATCTACTACCCGCGCAATGCGGGTTTTTTCAACGAGGAGAATGGCTCCCTGCTCTACGTCAGCCGTGGGACGGGCACGTGGGGGCCGCCGATTCGCTTTCTCTCGCCCCCCGAGGTAACGGTTATAGAGCTGGTATACGATGACGGTGCGGGTCGAAACGCCAAATCCCCTTCCCCGGAAAATCCCTAGGATAGTGTCTTTCCCGCTGGGGCCGAACCGGTTTATGTAGTACTATCGTATATATGCAACGACAGGTGGAAAGGTAAACCGGTGCACAGAAGGATGATAGACGCATGTTTTTGCGCAACGGGGTTCATTCTTGCCGTCATTCTCGCGGCGGGCTTCCCGATTATGGAGGTAGAAGCGATGGGCGAACTTACGATATCGAGCACGGCGTTTTCCCACATGGGCATGATACCGGAGCAGTACACCTGTGACGGGGAGGATGTGAACCCGCCACTTGTCTTCGATAACGTGCCCGAAGGGACGAAATCTTTTGCCCTGATCATGGATGACCCCGATGCACCCGTCGGCCTCTGGGTCCACTGGGTGGTGTGGAACATTTCGGGGGCAGCTGCAGGGATAGAGCAAAACACCGTGCCACCCGGGGCGCTTCAGGGGAAAAACAGCTGGGGAAGAAGCGATTACGGGGGACCCTGCCCGCCTTCGGGGACCCACCGCTATTTCTTCAAGCTCTATGCCCTCGATTCCCCGCTTCAGCTTGCAGCAGGTGCGACGAAAGAGCAGCTCGAAAAGGCCATGGCAGGGCACGTTCTCGGGAAAGCTGAAACCGTAGGCCTGTACCGCCGGGGCAGGTAGCCTGAATCGCCGCACC
>WVXK01000044.1:232-1275 GCA_011773515.1 Deltaproteobacteria bacterium | reverse complement strand
GGTTTCTCTTAAATGTCTTGATAGCCTTAGTGACGTGCCCCCCTTAAACGATACCAGTTATAATCTCATAAAAAGGGGGGATAAATGGCCAAAAAGGGATACACACCGGAACAGATCATCAACAAGCTCCGCGAGGCAGAAATACTGCTTAACCAGGGAGCTACCATCGCCGTTGTCAGCAAGAAGATCGGGGTAAGCGCCCACACCTACTACCGCTGGCGAAAAGAGTACGGCGGTATGAGAGTAGACCAGGCTCGCCGGCTCAAAGAGTTGGAGCAGGAGAACTCCCGTTTAAAGAAGCTGGTAGCCGATCTATCTCTCGATAATGCCATTCTCAAAGAAGCCTCACGGGGAAACTTCTAAGCCCGTCCCGCAGACGTAAGATGGTGTTACAGGTATCTCAGAAGTTAGCGGTCTCGGAAAGGCGGGCATGTAAAGTACTGGAGCAAGCCAGGGCTACCCAGCGTCGCAATCTATCGCCACCATCCGATGAGAAGCGGCTTACCGATGATATTATTGCCCTGGCGACCAGGTATGGAAGGTATGGCTACCGCAGGATAACGGCCTTATTAAATAATGAGCATGGGTGGAGGGTGAACCACAAAAGGGTAGAAAGAATCTGGAGAAAGGAAGGGCTCAAGGTGCCAAAGAAACAACCCAAACGAGGTAGATTATGGCTTAATGACGGCTCCTGTATCCGGCTCAGACCGGAGCATAAGGACCATGTCTGGAGCTACGACTTTATGATAGACCGTACGGCCGATGGCAGGGCCTTCAAAATACTGAATATCATTGATGAATACACCCGGGAATGCCTGGCGATGCTGGTAGCCCGTAAGATCAAAAACCAGGATGTGATTGATCTCCTGTTTCACCTTTTTATCTTTCGTGGTATCCCGGAGCATATCCGCTCCGATAACGGTCCGGAGTTTACCGCTAAAGCAGTAAGGAGATGGCTTAACCGTCTGGGAGTGAAGACACTCTTTATTGAGCGAGGAAGTCCCTGGGAGAACGGGTACATCGAATCATTTAACGGCAAGCTG
>WVXK01000044.1:0-170 GCA_011773515.1 Deltaproteobacteria bacterium | reverse complement strand
ACTCTTGAAGAAGCGAAGGTCTTGATAGAGCAATGGAGGAGGGAATATAATCAGGTACGGCCGCATAGTGCCAGGAATTACCGTCCTCCAGCTCCTGAGGCTATTCTAAGTGCGGTTGTGACTTAACAAGTGGTATCACTAATGGGGGCAGGTCAATGCTACTTAGAAGC
>WVXK01000043.1:1389-1551 GCA_011773515.1 Deltaproteobacteria bacterium | reverse complement strand
CTCTTTCTGCTGCTCTGATCCTACCTGCTCGAAGCTCCTGCGCATATTCATTAGTGCCTGCAATTTTTTCGTGCTCCGGGATTAGGGTAAACGGTTCACAGTCCCCCAACGAGGAGGAAGTAAAATGGCTAGGCGAGGACGTAAGGAAGAAACGGAAGTTTC
>WVXK01000043.1:0-1224 GCA_011773515.1 Deltaproteobacteria bacterium | reverse complement strand
AAAGGCCTGATCGCCATCATCAACGGAAAAGCTACGGCCATGAAGGCCGGCCGGATCGTGATAGACGCCCTGGACGTCCTCTTGCGCCTCTTCGATGATCCGGCGCGCGAACGGAATGAACTCTATGTCCTGCACGATTGGCTGATCGACCACGACATGACCGCAGTTCTCACCGTGAAAACGGCGAAAGATGGGGAGAGCTCGGGCCGCTACGAATTCCTCGACTTCATGGCTAATTGCGTCATCTACCTCGACCAACGCGTCACCGAGCAGATCGCGACCCGTCGGCTGCGGGTGCTCAAGTATCGCGGCTCCGGCTTTGGCCGCAATGAATATCCCTTTTGCATCACCGATGAGGGCATCACCATTATCCCGATCTCGTCCGCCGGGCTAAACCATAAACCGCTTGGCCCAAAGGTATCCAGTGGCCATTCAAGACTTGATGCTCTTCTCGACGGGGGGTACCGACGCGCCTCCTGCATCCTGATATCCGGTACAACCGGGACCGGCAAGACTACGCTGGCCAGCACATTCGTACAGTCTGCCTGCGAGCGTGGTGAAAAAGTGCTCTATATCAATTTTGAGGAGTCGCAGGAGGCAATGGTATCCGGCATGCTCAGCCCGGGAATTGACCTCCGTCCGGCATTGCGGGCTGGCAGGCTGCGGTTTCTCACAGCCATGCCCGAAGCAATGGGCGTGGAGGAACATCTGATCCGCGCATTCAAAGCCATAAAGGCCTTTCAACCAGACCACGTGATAGTTGACGCCATCTCGTCTTGTGAGCGCATGGGCACGAGGGAGGCCGCTTATGATTATCTGATGCGTGTCGTGAATGCATGCAAAGAGCGAGGAATCACCCTTATTTTAATCAACCAGACCTCAGGCTTCCGGGNNTATTTTAATCAACCAGACCTCGGGCTTCCGGGAGGAACACGAAATCAGCGGCATCGGCATCTCCTCCATGGTGGATACGGTTATCTTCTTGCGCTACATCGAGATTGGCGGCGAGATCAACCGCATGGTGATGATCATGAAATCGCGGGGTTCGAAGCACTCCAACCAGTACCGGGAATTCCTCATCACAGACCATGGCATTGACATCGCTGATGTGTATGTCGGGGAGGGCGGTGTGCTGACCGGTGCGGCACGTCAGGAGCAGGAGGCCAGAGAAGAGGCCCAGCACCGTCGAAGATTGCAGGAAATCGAGCATAAGGAGCATGAGGT
>WVXK01000042.1:8082-13770 GCA_011773515.1 Deltaproteobacteria bacterium | reverse complement strand
TGCCCGGAGAGAGATCTGGATTAAATCTGTTCGAAGTTTCCCCCCTGCCACCCCCTTTTTTGAAAAAGTAATTCTTATTTTTTTGAAAATTATTCCCTCCCCAGGAGCTCCGGATCGTACCCACCTACCTTCGGGTTCTGAGAATCCCGTAGACATAAGAGAGGAACCGATACCAATGCCCGTTGTTCCTCCTTGAGTCAACGGTGAACGAAAAGAGCAAGAACATTGCGATAATGATGTTCATGGCGTTCACCGTTTTTTCACCTCCTTTGTCTTACACTAATGCAGACGGATGAGGTGGAAGAGCATTACACTTTTAATCCCTCCCCCCGGAGCTCCGATAATCGGAGGGATCATCTATCCCTCTCATCTGGATATTTGAGTCCCTCAGAGAGGCTCTATGAGGCTTTCTTTTCCTAAGAAAAACTCCAACCCGTTGATCTCGGTCCGGAAATTGAGGGGATGGAAGGTCGCCACCTCCGGCTTCGAAGGGTGACGTTGGAACCGGGTGGCCACAATACACTTCACAGCCACGCAGGCCGTCCTGCAGTTGTTTATGTGCTCGAAGGGACAATTACCGAGCATCGGAATGGTGCTGTTATTAACCATCCTCCGGGGGACAGCTGGTTCGGGAACAGGGAAGTAAAACATTGGATCGAGAACAAGGGAACAAAACCAGCATTGATACTCGTAGTGGAAATTTTCAAAGAAAAGCCGTAAGCGTGATCATGTCCCAACGGGAAGGTTCCAGCTGACCACCAGCGAACCACGGGAGACCGAATTTTTTATATAGCCTTGCCTTCAGGAAAGGCTTGCACTGATTTTATTGTGAAAATATGTTCATGTTTGGGAGGGGGGCTCTTTTTGTTTTTCTATGCCCGGGGTCGATCATATGCTGAATTTAAGGAGCCTTCGCCCCCTGCCACCTGTAAACCCTTTAAATTGTTGGATTTGCTCATCTCCATCGTCATCTGAAAATCCTCGTGTCGGAAGGAAGATTCTGCGTCGAACCTGTTCTTTCCCCGCTTCCCGGCCTCAGAAGAACATCTCGAGCCCCGCTTTCAGGTACCTGACCCTCAGGGCATTGTTTTTCCCGGCAAATCTGTTTCCGTACCCGATGCCGACTTTCAGGGGGATGGGGAATTTTTTCTCTTCATACAGGGGAAGGGTTGAGTATGAGAGGCCCACCTGGACTACGTGTGATTCCCACTCGGTCTCATCCTCCAGGGACCGGTAGTTGAACCCGAGGTTACCCGAGACTTCTGTTCTGAACATATGGGAAAATTTATAGATGAGTGATATATTCGCCCCCCGGGCGAACTCATAGTTCGCCTCCCCCTCCAGCTCGATCACATCTCCGATGTCCCTGTCGACCTTCTCTCTATTTTTGGTAACGGGCTGATTCACGTCATCGGGTATCCGTACCGTCTCCCTGTCCGGAAGGATGAGGTAATAGCGCGCTGTCGCGTTGATCACGAGATGCTTTATCCCCGTGTAATCGTTGTTTGAGTGAAGGAAGGGAGCCCACGCACCGGTGCCGAACTCAAGATCCGTCAGGTTGTCGGGGTCGTCCACGTCCCCCGTCGGGACCCTGACGCCGAAGGTCAGGGCGAGGCGCCAGTGCTCATTTTTGAAATACTGGTATCTCGCACCCACCTCCACATCGAGCAACCCGCTTCCCGACCAGCTCTCAAACCGCTCGTACCCGAAACCCGGTATATCCACCGTCCCATCACCATCGACATCGAGACCACCCCCGAGGAGATCCTGGACATCCTCCTCGCTGAGCGGCACCCCCCCCAAACTTATGGGGATCAGGGGGGCGCCGGCAAAGGGGTCTCCGGGGGTCCCGAAAAATGGGTTCTTCCCCACGGTGGCGTCTGCCGTTTCCAGCCTGGCATCGACGCTGTTCTTCTGAAAGGAGTAGGGTATTTTCACACCCACCATCAACCTGTCCGTCACACCATAGGCAATGATAAGCTCGAGGTCGACAAACTCCATCTCGAAGGAGACGACGCTCTCCCCGATATTCGCCGAGGGAAGATTGAAGGGAGGCCCCTCCAGTATGGACAGATCGGGGAATATCTCACTGTCGAGGATGGTGTTGAAATCTGCCGCTACATCTTCGATGTTTCCGTCGGGGTCGTATCTCTCGTCCACCGGGGGGTAGAATTCCGAGGTGAACCGAATCCCGAACACCCCTTTTGGCAGAACTTCGGCGTCATCCCCACGGGCCGGGATGCCCGCTCCAGCGAGGATGAGCAGAGCGAATAGTATGATAATAATGATTGAGTTTTTTCTGTGAGGCACCGTTTCCACCTTTTCCCGTTTTGCAAAGTGATGTTTCATTCCCACTCGCCCGGCAGCGACCACAGTGAGAACCCCGTTGCGCACCGGAATGGCCCGGAATGGGAGGAGGCGTACACGTCCAACCGGGATCGTAATTGTGGTAAACGCTTATAAATATAAGGTAACTGAAGCATTTGATATTTTTCCGTTGAATCTCTCTCCTTGCACCATCTTTGTAATTGTTTTAGATTTCAAGCGCCATGCCAGGTAATGGACAGAATCAAATACACACCAAAGGAGGACTCTAAAGGAGAAGGTCAAAGGGGTTGAGCTGCAAGAAGTATGTTTTTTGCCGGCGTTCATTATATAAAAAATTGAATCATCTTGAAACAGTGTTTGATCATTTTGTTACATGGAGAGTACCGATTCAGAAGGCGACATATCGGTAGAAATACCCCAGCCTACCTCGAAACAGTCCCGTCGATTGTTCTGGCACTGCTCCTTTTTCTTCTGCGGCGGAGGCGGAAGATGTTCGATCATTGGGAGTTGCAAATTGAAAGAAAAAAATCAGGAAAATGACGGAAAAACAAGATACCAGTGCTTCGTCCCGCCTGATCCCCTGTTTCTTTTGTCCTGTTCCGATTTTTTCTTTGGTGGTCCGGGGAAGCGAAGTGTTAATCGCACGTTCTCAAAATCTCTAATAACTATATAGAAATTCTTCTATATCCGGGACACCATGAGCTCTCCTGGCTCTCCTCTTAAAATGCTAAATCTATGATTATAATGTGGAATTATATAAAATCACACCATGGCATCTTCCTTGCTCCATTTATCGACGACAGGTGCAGGGATGATGACCTGGATTCTTACGTTGAAAGGAAAACATTGGCGAAAATACCGACATGCCCTCAATGTAAGAACTTCATCGGTTTTTCCGTGGATTTTCCGGGTGTGTACATATGCAAGGCATTTCCAGATGGCATACCGACCGAGGTCCTCGCCGGAGAGCATGACCATTCAAAACCACACCCTGCGCAAAAACCCGGAATTTTCTTCACTCCCCGCGACAATGCGGAATAAGACGCACACCAGCGATCCACGATTTTCATTTCCCCCACGAGAGACAGCCGGTAACCGGCGGCCAACAGTATGACAGAGTTCACAGCCTTTAACTTCCCCATGGGGGTCTCATCAATCGATTCTTTTGAATCTTTCGGTCACGCCACTTTCCATATTTTTCCTGTCACTTGACGTACATCAATTACCCCGGGGTGAATATTTTTTATGGTAACTGCAGATACACTATTTTTTCCCTCTTCCAATCCCCGTCCACCCCCCTACCGATCACACGCTGGGCGGGGATTTTTCTCACTTTTCACCCGCCCCTCGCGTTTTCCCCTGTACGGTTTTTTTCAAGGATGGTCCGGAAGCCGACAGGGAAGGCAACATATTGGAACCCTCTGCCGATAAAAATCGTATCTAATGGAGGGTGTTTGCGGTATGGTAAGCATGAACACCTCTGAAGAATCAGAAGGTCGATTCAGCAGGAGGCAGCCAGATGACGAAGGTTATAAACTTTATCGGCGGTCCGGGTTCCGGGAAATCCACTTTCGCTTATCGGCTGATGGCCCACTTCAAGATAAACGGGGTTTCCTGCGAGTACACGGGGGAATATGCCAAGGAGAAGGTCTGGGATGACCATCTGAAGATATTCGACAATCAGCTCCTCGTGTTTGCGCAGCAGCAGCACCGGCTTCACCGGCTGGTGGGAAAGGTCGATTACATCATCACCGACTCTCCCCTTGTTCAGTTCGTCTACTACCTGGACGAGTTTACCCCTGAGGAGGAAAAGAATACCGAGAGATTTCATGCATTCAAGAAGCTTATCTGGGCCGAGTTTCACTCATTTGCAAACATCAACTTCTTCATGAAGAGGCCATCTGAGTTCAGCAACGAGGGAAGATATCAGGATCCCCAGAAAGCCCTGGCGATCGATGCTGCGATGATGGAGGTCCTGAAATCGGGCGGAGTCCCCTTTACCCTGCTCTACTGCGAATCGAGCGGGCTGGAGGACGTATTGAACTCTATTCACGAGCCAAGATAGAAGGAGGCTGTCTGAAAACACGCATGGCGCGGACCCCGTCGTAAAACGGCACAGGGAGCGGGTCCAGCAGCCGTCTTTCCATGTTTCCCCCTCGATGTATCACGCTGAGGGTGGGGCAAACCGGGAAAAGGGGAGGGAGTGATGACAGTAAGAAAGGAAATGCTCGTCCAGTGTCCCGAATGCAAGACCAACGTGGCGACCACCATATTCGAATCCCTCGATGTCGAATCAGACCCGCAGAACAAGGATGCATTTCTGAAAGGCAATACCAATTTGTTTCAGTGCAAAGGCTGCAGCTTTGAAGCATATTTCCCCGCCCCCTTCATGTACCACGACAGGGAGAACAAAATCATAGCCCAGTGCTTTCCCTTCGCCTTCCTCGAGGAGGATGCATTCTTCGGTAACTTCACCGATGATGGGAAAATAATCCTTGGCAGAGAGGACGGAGCAAAGCACCCCGAACCCGATTACTTCAAAGACGTCCACATCGTCTTCAGCATGGAGGAGCTCGTTCGGTACGTTACGTTCCGCGACAGATTGCGCGAAGTAAAGGGAAGGGAGGGTACATAATCCGAAGTTGCCGCGATAGAGCGGATGGGCTCACATCCTGGAAACCGTGAGCCCGGAGAAGATGTTGGCCCCTCCCGCATGAGCAGTCCCGATCGTTTCCTGCCTTAACGCGCATCTGGCTTCATCCGGTGAGGCCCGTTCACTTCCCCTCAGGGCAAAGAGCCGATGCAACCCCGCCTGAAGCTTCCCTGCGAGATCACGGTCAACTGCGTCGCACCGGCACGTGCGGCATACCCGTCCCGCCGGACCTTTTTTCGACATCCTTGCAAAAACAGGAGGGAGAATGCATTGTAACAAAGTTTCAAAAGATCACCTTTTTTTCTCCGAAAACCGCCTTCCACGAACATACATACCGATTGCCAAATAAGGGGTATCTTCCCTTGAACCGTGGTTTTATTTTTATTACAATGAAAATAGACTCACAAAAATTCAAACGGTGGGAAGGAGATGATGATGGGGGAAGTACTGTCATTTCTTCTCATGGTGGGTTTCGTGGTGATCGTGGTTATGCTCGTATTTTCCTCGTGTGCGGTCATGTACTTTGCGATGCGAGCTCTCTTTAAACAGGGAAAGTAGCAACAGGCCTGCCAGGGAGTGGACGGAAGGGATAAAAGAGCAGGAGCACTTCTGTTTTAATACTGGAGAGTATGACCATCACCGTGAAGGCCACCCCATGTGGGGTGGCTTTTTTTTGCCGTGAACCCCCTCAATATATGGAAAGCGAA